>JAGCFP010000016.1 GCA_017650045.1 Bacteroidaceae bacterium
GAAGGTCAACTTGAAACGGCGGCCATCCATGCTTCTGAGGAACAGGGGCTCTTTCAATGTGGTATCTCGTTGCTGATACTTGGGACATCCTCCTAAGGAGTAACGGATGCAGTGACGACAAAACATGATGGTGGCGCCATCTACGGACTGGCGTTCAAAGGCGGGGGCCATCTCCTGCACACCATGTTGTTGATAGAACTTCACGGATAGGGTGTTCATCACATTGCCCAGATAAGTTAGTGAGGGGGCAGGGAAAGCATGAGAGGTTTGTTTCCAAACCGCTACTTCTTGGGGGTAATTAATCTTTCTGGCACGCAACAGTTCATCGACGACTTGTCTGCGCCATTCGGTAAGCGTAGAGGCAGGGATGAACCAGTTGTCCGTGAACTCCACAGAAATCCGAGAGGCTGAAGTCTCGAACGGTGTATTTCCAAGTTTGCAAAGTTGTTTTTGTAAGTTGGCCAGTTGTGGTGAGCGTGCAGGCTCCTTGGGAAGCTCGAAAGCAAGTGAAGCCATACATTCGTCCTCATCGGTAGCCGTCAGCGAGAATCCGAAGGGCGTCTCTGCCAGTTTCCAAGAAAGTTGGAGCTTCCGCTCTGCAGAGGGATGTGCCAAGACGCGCTCAAACTCTTGGTCGTAGTTACGAAAGATCGGGGTGCGTGGCAAGATCTTTGGGACTTCTCCTTGGGGGAATAGTCGGTTACCATCTACCTTATTCACACGGAAGCCCTGCAGTTTCCCAGTCTCATCGATATAGCAAACGCCATCTCCATTGTGGAAGGGCTTGATGCCAGCAACGGTAAGGAAGGCGGAGTGGCGTTCCTTGACTTTACCCATGGGTTCTCCCATGGATTTAGGGGTGTTAGGGTTGGAAATATCGGGGGTGCGCCCTTGTAGGAAATAATGGGTAAATCCCCGATTAAAGCTCTTCTCCAGTTGGGGTGTGAAGGTGAGGTGTGCACTACCCGAGGAGGCCTGCATATACTCTGAACGGCGCTGGAAGATCTTGTCAAGTGCCTGACGATAGGCTGCGGTCACATTCTTCACATAAGCCACATCCTTTAGTCGCCCTTCTATCTTCAGTGAGGTAACGCCCGCATCCAGCAAAGGCTCCAGCATAGCCAGTTGGTTCATGTCTTTCAGAGAAAGCAGGTGTTTCTCTTCTACCAAGTGCTTCCCTTGTGCATCTTCTAAATGGAAGGGGAGGCGACAGAATTGGGCACATTCTCCACGATTGGCGCTACGTCCGAAACAGGCCTGACTGGCATAACATTGTCCGCTGTAACTCACGCAGAGGGCGCCATGTATGAAGACTTCCAACAGTGTTTTCGGACAAGCCTCGTGGATGGCGCTGATTTCTTCCAACGTCAGTTCGCGCGCCAAGACCACCTGACGGAATCCTGCTTCATGGAGAAACTGCACCTTCTCAATGGTACGGTTGTCCATCTGCGTACTGGCATGCAGGGGGATAGGAGGGAGGTTGAGCATGGTGATGCCCATATCTTGCACGATGAGGGCATCTACCCCGATGAGATAGAGTTGCCAAATCAGTCTTTCGGTTTCTTCCAGTTCCTCGTCCTTCAGGATGGTATTCAGCGTGACATAGATACGCACGCGGAAAAGATGGGCATATTCCACCAATTGGGCAATGTCTTCGAGGGAGTTGGTTGCAGAAGCGCGGGCACCGAACTTAGGCGCCCCAATATACACGGCATCTGCTCCGTGATTCACGGCTTCAATGCCACATTCCAAGTTTCGGGCAGGGGCAAGCAGTTCTATGCGTCGCACCTCCTTCATCGCTTACTTAATGTCTTCGATGTTGTATGGGGTCTCCTGATATACGAAGTAATTCAACCAGTTGGTAAACAGCAGGTTGGCATGTGCTCTCCAACGCACCACTACCCCCTCATCGGGATTGTCGTGACGGTAGTAATTGTGGGGCATCTCAATGGGAAGTCCTTTGCCTAAATCGCGCTTATACTCGGTATCCAGCGTCATGGGAGAGTATTCGGAATGTCCTGTAATAAAGAATTCGCGTCCATTGCGGGCTTCTACCATATAGACTCCAGCCTCTTCGCTTTCTGAGAGGAGCTTCAGGTCAGGACAGTTTAGAATGTCATCCTTATGTATCTCTGTATGACGGCTATGAGGCACGAAGAAAGCATCATCAAACCCACGGAAGATGGGGTGCAAAGGCTGTGTCTTGTGATGCTCGAAGATGCCAAACATCTTCTTCTCCAAAGGGTATTTAGGAATGCCATAGAAGTGGTAGAGTCCGGCTTGCGCTGCCCAACAGATATAGAATGTGGAGGTGACATGCGTACGTGCCCAGTCGAAGATGGTAGTCAGCTCATCCCAATAAGTCACTTCCTCAAAATCCAGTTGCTCCACTGGGGCACCCGTCACAATCATGCCATCGTACTTCTGCGTGCGCATCTCCTCAAAATCGGTATAGAACGCCATCATGTGCTCGATGGGCGTATTCTTCGAGGTGTGGCTCTTCAGCTTCATAAAGGTGAGCTCTATCTGCAGTGGCGTGTTAGACAACAAGCGAACCAGGTCTGTCTCCGTGGTGATCTTCAAGGGCATGAGGTTCAATATGGCTATACGCAGCGGACGGATATCCTGCTGTGTAGCCCTGGAAAGGTCGATTACGAAGATGTTTTCCTTCTTCAGTAGCTCGATGGCTGGTAGCTTATTGGGTAGATTCAGTGGCATTGATACCTCCTCTTTTATACATTTTAGAGTGCAAAGATAGTAATTTAAAGTAAGAATGTCCTATCTTTGCATCAAAATCGCAAAACAAGAGGATATGTCAGAGCGCTTACAGAAAATATGGAAGTTCATCACAGATGACATGTGGCACTATACAGCGGGGGATGACCTCCGTATTTCTCCTTTGCTTTTAGGGATTCTGAAAACGATCTCCATCACTGTAAGAGGTATTCTCAATAAAAAACTGACGGTGCGGGCTTCGGCTTTGACGTATAGTTCGCTTTTGGCAGTGGTGCCTTTGTTGGCCATCATCTTTGCCATTGCGCGAGGCTTCGGATTGGACGACCTGATGGAGCATCAGATTACGCAGGCGCTGGGGGATAATTCAGAAGTGGTACAGACGGTGATGGGATTTGTGAACTCTTACTTGGAGCAAACCAAGAACGGGGTCATCATCGGAGTGGGTATCGTGGTGTTGCTGTGGACCGTCTTCAATCTGGTGAACAACATCGAGGTGACTTTCAATAACATCTGGATGGTAAAGAAAGACCGCAGTCCTTCCCGTATGTTTGTGGATTATCTGGCGCTCTTGCTTTTCATGCCGTTGCTGCTCTTGTTCTCTGGTGCGCTCAGTATCTTCATCTCCACGTTGGCCGATCAGATGGAGAGTTACCTGCTCCTGGGACCTATTGCGAAGTTCTTCGTGAAGCTCACACCCTTTGTGCTCACCTGGTTCATGTTCACGGCCCTCTACATGTTTATCCCTAATACCAAGGTGAAGTTCAGACATGCATTTCTGGCGGGAGTCTTGGCAGGTACGGTCTATCAATTGTTCCAGTATCTCTACATTAGCGGACAGATATGGGTATCGAAATACAATGCCATTTATGGTAGTTTCGCTGCGCTTCCGCTCTTCCTGCTTTGGTTACAGGTCTCATGGACCATCTGTCTGATAGGGGTGGAACTGACGTATGCGAGTCAGAACCTCACAAAATTCGACTTCGAGAAAGAGACTCGGGAGGTGAGTCGTAGATATAGCGACTTTGTGTCTTTACTTATTCTCTCGATGGTGGCCCACCGTTTTGAGGAAGGTAAGGCACCCTATACCGCATTGGAAATCTCCAGTGAAGGGCGTATTCCCATCCGACTTACCCAACAGTGCATCAATGAATTGGTGGAGATAAACCTGCTGCATGAGAAACTGACGGAAGAAGATGAGAGTACTTACCTGCCTTCTGTGGATATTGGCCAACTGACTGTGGCGAAGGTGCTTGATGCGCGCAACTGCAAGGGTAAGGAGAATTTCAAAGTGGATCATGAGGGCCGTTTCCATCCGCAATGGCAAGCGTTGATGGATGCCTATGCCGATTGTTATAAGAATGCCAGTGAAGTGTTAGTTAAAGATTTGTATCATGGACAAGAGAGTTAATGGACATGTGGCGATTATCGTCGCCAACGTGATTTTCGGATTAGGAGTACCTGTTACCAAGTACCTGCTTGAGGATTGGGTGACTCCAATGACCTATATGGCTACCCGTTGCATAGGCGCAGTGCTTATCTTCTGGGCGATAGCGGCCTTCTTACCTAAAGAAAAGGTGGAGCGAAAAGACCTGATGGTTATCCTGTTGGCTGGTCTTCTGGGCTTTGTGGTATCACAGACCCTTACCGCATGGGCGCTTAATTATACGAGTCCTGTCTATTATTCCCTGATTGCTACCCTCACACCGATAGTAACGATGTTATTGGCCATTCCGTTCCTGCATGAAGGTACCACACCTGTAAAGACATTGGGTGTGTTCCTGGGCATTGGTGGTGCTGCACTGATGGTGTTTGTAAAGTGGCAGACAGATGCAGGAAGTAACGACTTGCTCGGTATTTTCTTCGCGTTGCTCAGTTTGCTTACCTGGTGTATCTACTTGATTATTACCCGCAAGGTGTCTGCCAAGTACAGTGCTGTGACACAGATGAAGTGGGTGTTCCTGATCTCTACAATCGCCGTATTGCCATTTGCTTGGCATGAGTTTCCGCAAACTGCTCTTTATGGAGGTGGATGGAGTGCCGATATCTGGGCAGGCATCGCAGGCATGGCTTTCATCGTGATCTTCGCCACGGTGCTGGGTTATTTCTTCATCCCTTACGCCATGAAGTTCCTACGTGCCACTACCGTGAGTGTTTATACCAACTTACAACCCATTGTGGCTTCATTGGTAGCCATCGCCATCGGACAGGATATCCTCACGTGGGACAAGCCCGTGGCTGCAGTCTTGGTATTGTTGGGTGCTTGGTTGGTTACTTCCAAGGAGTAAACTACTGTACGATGTCCATCGAAGTCACTTCAGAAGCCGTCTGGTAGTGGGCTTTCTCTAAGTCGATGGTGAGCGCAGGAAGTACGGCAGAATCATCGCAAGTGACGACTGTCCCACGATTGTAAAGGTATCCGAAATCGCAGACGTATGTAACGTTGGCCATGGTGTAACCACTACTACGCATGAACCAGAACGAGTTGCCCTTATACCCATCCACAGGCGACCACCATGCCCCGCGACATTTGGCATAAAGGGTGGACTTGAACCTTCGGGCAGGATCATCGATACCATCTCCTGGATAGAAGCCATAGTCTTTTGCTAAGGAAGAGGCAAATACTTCACTTTCAGAAAGAATGAAAATACGGTCGCGTGTATCAGGACCGCAAGAGGTTCCGAAATAGTAGTTGGCAGCATTCTTTACTTCCGTTTCCAGAATGGCCATTTGGTCTGCCTCCGAAAAAGCCCGTTGGAAAAACGCTGTATTCAGCCAATGCCTCAACAAGCTTTGACTCCAACTCACGTCTGCTGCTTCATCGTGGAACGGACAGGTATCGGGCATCCTATCGGCCAGTAACACAGCCTTGGTACCAGTGATGTTCAGGATGCGCCACTTGATAGGTGCATACGCAAAGTAGTGATAAGCCTCTGTATCCGTCCATCGGTAATGTTGTTCACGATTGGTGGAGCTGGTTACGGTGCCATGCGCATTGATCCGATGGTAGCGCTTTCCGTCTATCTCCGTGTCATCTTCAATCCAATTGGCGTTTTCCAGTTTGCTATAGAGCGCTGCATCAGTGATGACATCTCCCGTTTGCAAAGCATAGGCATCTACAGCATTGAAAGTCCCGGGCACCACTTCATTGGCAGGGTATTCACCGAAATAGATGCACCACCACCGTGTGAAGTGATTTGTCAGATCGGCATCTTTTACCGCCGGACTGCTAAGGTCTTTGTAGGTATCACCCGTGATTTTTTCCACATCGCCATCTGGCAGGATAATGTCATCGTCACTGTTGCACGATGAGCTGATCATGCCACAGATGATAAAGAGAAGCACAGATATCAGTCTAGCGCTGTTTCTCCATAGATATGTTTGCTTCGCGATGCTCATAAAAACTCTTTAAAACAAAAAACGACCTCCGAAAACCAGAAGCCGCTTTTTGGTGATCCGCTTGGGGCTCGAACCCAAGACCCCAACATTAAAAGTGTTGTGCTCTACCTGCTGAGCTAGCGGATCTCCGCTTGTCGATTATTAAATCGGGTGCAAAGATAGGCACTTTATTTGAAATAGCAATGCTTTTGGTCAAATTTATTTCTCTACCTCGGGTGGGGGCAAAGCCTCCTGTTGTCGCCGATGTTCCTGATTGATAATGTATTTTTGATAATAATTCAGCAAAAGAGAAGTCATAGGTAAGGCGATAATCATACCCATCACACCCATGAGTGAACCCCAAATGGAGAGTGAGAGCAGGATAATGGCAGGATTGAGCCCAGTGACGTGTCCCATGATCTTAGGGGTGAGGAACATGTCCTGAATGCCTTGCACCACCGCGAAGACAATGAAGCAGAACAGCATGATGACCCAGAAATTCTGTCCCGTATCTGCAGAGAGTAAAATCGCCAGGAAGATGGTAGGTATAATACCGACGATCTGGAGGTAAGGCACCATATTGAGCAATCCGATGAAAAGTCCCAAAGGAATGGCTAATGGTAAACCTACAATCAGAAAACCGATACTGAAGAGGATGCCTACGCAGAATGCCACCAAAGCCTGACCACGGAAATACTTGTTCATGCCTTCGTTGATGTCTTTCATTACATTCACGCAATAAGCGCGGTAACGATCGGGTACCAGACTAGGCCAACCGTCGGAGATGGTTTCATAATCAAACAGGATGAATACCGTGTAAAGAATAACCATCAACAGAGAGAATATGCTGAAGAGGATGCTCACGGATTCAGTGAAGAAGTTCCACACATGTGGAAGAGCCTCGCGAATCATCTGCTGAAATTCCTGTTTATCCAGGAGTTTCATAATCTGAGTGGTTCCGATGTTCTCCTGTATAAACTGGTTGATAATGGCAGGTACACGACTGGCGGTTTCGTTGGAGCTGAAATACTCCACGATCAGGTCTTTCACACGGGCAAACTCAGAAATGATGGGAGGCAGCAGTAAGAACGTCGCTAAAGTGAGTATCACGCCCAAGAAAAGGAAGGCAGCCAAGATAGCCAACGCACGGTACTTCAGGCGCAACTTGTATTGGAAGTACTTCACCATCGGGAACATGAGGTAAGCGATGAGCCATGCCAGGAAAAAGGGCACCAGTACGTTGCTGAGTCGATAGAGCAACATGAGGAAGCCTACCACCAAAACGAGGCCCATGACGCTTCGGATAAACAGGTCGAATGTGATTTTCTTGCGTTCCATAACACTTAAGATTAGTCTTTTTTGTTGATCGCTTCTAGGTAGCAATGACGGCACAGAGGCTCGTATTCCTGCGTCTCTCCAAGAAGTACACGTTTCTCATCGTTCACCTTGCGGTGGGAGTACATGGCCAAGTCGCCACATTTCACGCAGATCGCATGTACTTTCGTCACATCATCGGCAATGGCCATCAGTCTAGGCATAGGTCCGAAAGGCTCCCCACGAAAATCCATGTCAAGTCCTGCAATGATGACACGCACTCCATTATTGGCCAGTCGGTTGCATACATCAATTAACCCCATGTCGAAAAACTGTGCCTCGTCGATGCCCACAACATCGATATCCGAAGATAGGAGTAGAATACTGGCAGAAGAATCGAGTGGGGTAGAAGTGATGGTATTGCTGTCATGGCTCACCACATCTTCTTCACTATAGCGAGTATCAATGGCAGGCTTGAAGATTTCTATTTTCTGCTTGGCAAACTTGGCACGTTTCATGCGACGAATCAGTTCTTCTGTCTTTCCAGAGAACATGGAGCCACAGATGACCTCAATACGTCCACGACGGATCGTTTCATTTATTTGGTATTCAGAAAACATTACTATAAACGTTGATGAATGTTAAACTTAACCATTAAACTGTTTTCAAAAGCAAAGATATGACAAAAATGTGACTTTTTGCAAACTAAATATGTTTTACCATAAATTATTTCTAACTTTGCAGCGGATTTTTAAATGAATTACATGGAAAAAGGAATGCTCTACATTGTGCCTACGCCTGTTGGAAACATGGAGGACATGACTTTTCGTGCCATTAGAGTATTGAAAGAAGCCAGTTTGATATTGGCGGAGGACACGCGTACAAGTGGCAATTTGTTGAAGCATTTCGAGATTAAGAATGCCATGCAGTCGCACCATAAGTTCAATGAGCATCAGACAGTTGATGGACTTGTGAAGCGTATTGAGGCTGGTGAAACGGTGGCATTGATTTCAGATGCCGGAACTCCTGGTATCAGTGATCCAGGCTTTCTTTTGGTACGCGAGTGTGTGAGGGCTGGTATAGAGGTGCAGACCTTACCTGGTGCCACAGCCTTTGTGCCTGCTTTGGTTTCTTCAGGACTGCCTTGCGACAAGTTCTGCTTTGAAGGTTTCCTTCCGCAGAAGAAAGGCAGACAAACGGCGATCAAGGCATTGGCGGAAGAAACCCGTACCATGATCTTTTATGAATCCCCCTACCGAGTGGTCAAGACATTGACACAGTTTGCGGAAGTCTTCGGACCAGAACGTCAGGCTTCTGTGTCGAGAGAAATCTCCAAAGTACACGAGGAAACGGTACATGGCACCTTGGTAGAGTTGATTTCGCATTTTACAACCATTGAACCACGCGGAGAGATTGTTATCTGTGTGGCAGGAAAAATTAAATAGAATAGTATTAACAAAAGTTTTTAAGGCTTATGAAAAAGTTTGTATTTGTGGTGTTATGTGCATGCACAGGTTTCCTTGCATCATGTGACCAGATTAATGGAAAGAGCGACATCCTGAAGGCTGAGAACGACTCTCTGCTGACTGTCCTCTCACAACGCAACGCAGAACTCGATGAAATGATGGGTACTTTCAATCAGATTACTGAAGGTTTTCGCCAGATTAATGAAGCAGAGAATCGTGTGGATCTGCAGACTAACCGTTTGGGTGAGGGTTCAACAGATGCCCGTACACGTATTAAGCAGGATATAGAGTTTATCCAGAAGCAGATGCAGGAAAACCGTGAGCAGATTGCTAAGTTGGAAAGCATGCTGAACAATAGTCGTAACCAAAGTGCACAACTGAAGAAGGCCATTGAGGGACTGAATCAGGAGCTCGAAACTCGCGCACAGCGCATCGAGGCTTTGCAGGCAGAGTTGGCTGAGAAGAACATTCGCATTCAGGAGCTGGATGAGGTGGTAGCCGACCTTAGTGCCGATAAGGACGCGCTGATCGTGGAGACTCAGGAACAGCAGAATACACTGAATCAGCAGGATCTGGATTTGCACAGGGCTTGGTTTGTATTCGGTACCAGAAAAGAACTGCGTGAGGAGAACATCCTGACTGATGGTGGTTTCTTGAGAAAGGACAAGGTATTGGCAGAGAGCGATATCAACAAGGATTATTTCACTGAGATTGATGTTCGTACTACCAAGGAAATCAGATTGTATTCTAAGTCGGCCGATGTCCTGACTACTCATCCTACAGGTTCTTATTCACTCGTGAAGGACGGAGATGGTAACCTTACTCTTCACATCACTGATGAGAAGACTTTCTGGAGTGTGTCTAAGTATTTGGTTATTCAGGTAAGATAAATTTAAGAATTGAATATCTAAGAGGAATAGTGTAAAGTATAGGGGTGTGTCTGAAGGCACCCCCTTTTTATGATTTAATATATGCAGTACTTTGGTGAAATCCTATCTTTATTCGTTGCATTCTCTTGGACGATTACAGCGCTATGCTCTGAAGTGGCGAGCAAGCGACTGGGTGCCTTACAACTGAATGTGATTCGTCTCACACTTTCCCTCCTTTTATTGGGCATTACCTTGTGGATTACCACAGGAGCCCCTTATCCTCGTTTCGCTGGAGGAAATGCCTGGTTGTGGCTAATTCTTTCAGGCTTGGTGGGCTATGTCTTTGGCGACTACTGCCTGTTTAATTCGTATGTGTTGATTGGCTCCCGTTTCGGACAGTTGTTCATGACCTTGGCCCCTTTGGCAGCAGCGTTATCAAGTTGGGTGCTCTTAGGAGAAAGTATGACCACGAAGGCTTGGTTGGGCATGTTGATCACCATCACGGGTATCGGTATGTCGGTCTTAGGTAAAGGCGGAGAAGAGCATCATCGGAAGATTGAGTTGAGACTCCCGATAAAAGGGGTGATCTTCGGAATAGGAGCAGGTATCGGCCAAGGTCTGGGATTGGTACTGAGCAAAGTGGGCATGGGCTATTATGAACAAGATATCCCTACAGACGCAGAGATGATGACCACCATGATGCCTTTTGCCTCCACCTTTATCCGTGCGGTAGCCGGAAGCCTTGGTTTCTGGTTGGTCATGATATGGACCCAGAAGCTCCATACCTTACCCATCGCCTTGAAAGATAGTAAGGGCATGAAGGCCGCGATTGGCGCTACATTGACAGGACCATTCATTGGCGTTTCCCTGTCGCTTATGGCAGTGCTCTATACCGAAGCTGGCATCGCCTCTACACTCATGGCACTTACTCCCGTTTTAATCATCTGGCCAGCTCATCTGCTTTTCAAACAGAAGGTGCGTACATTGGAAGTTATCGGTGCTGTCATCAGTGTGATTGGAGCATCGCTGTTTTTCTTGTAATTCTGCAAGTTTTTCCTTATCTTCGCATCCAAATAGAAAAGTATGAAAGAATTTGTCATCTCTGAAGTTAAGTCGGAAACTGCTATTTTGGTGGGCTTGATTACCAAAAAGCAAGATGAGCGCAAGACCAATGAATATTTGGACGAGTTGGCTTTTCTTGCTGAGACGGCTGGAGCCGTTGTTGTAAAGCGTTTTACGCAGAAGCTCGACCAAGCCCATCAAGTGACGTATATTGGTAAGGGTAAGTTGGAAGAAATCAAGCACTATATCCAGGCGGAAGAAGATGAAGACCGTGAAGTGGGTATGGCCATCTTCGATGATGAACTCTCTGCCAAGCAGATCCGTAATATCGAGCAGGAACTGAAAATCAAGATACTCGACCGTACTTCATTGATTCTGGACATCTTCGCCATGCGTGCACAGACAGCCAATGCCAAGACACAGGTGGAACTGGCACAATACAAGTATATGCTTCCACGTCTGCAACGCTTATGGACCCACTTGGAACGTCAGGGCGGTGGCTCTGGTGCTGGTGGTGGAAAAGGTATGGTAGGTCTTCGTGGCCCTGGTGAGACACAGTTGGAAATGGACCGCCGTATCATCCTCAGTCGTATGTCCTTACTGAAAGAACGTTTGGCAGAGATTGATAAGCAGAAGAGTACCCAACGGAAAAATCGTGGTCGCTTGATACGTGTAGCTTTGGTGGGATACACCAATGTGGGAAAATCCACGTTGATGAACCTGTTGGCCAAGAGCGAGGTCTTTGCAGAAAACAAGCTTTTTGCAACCCTTGATACCACGGTGCGCAAAGTGATCATAGAGAATCTACCTTTCTTGCTCAGTGATACGGTAGGATTTATCCGTAAGTTGCCTACCGATTTGATCGATTCCTTCAAGAGTACCCTTGATGAGGTGCGTGAAGCCGACTTGCTGGTGCATGTGGTGGACATCTCGCATCCTGATTTCGAGGAACAGATAGAGGTGGTGAACAAGACTTTGGCAGAGATTGGCGCAGGAGGTAAACCTACCATGTTGCTCTTCAACAAGATAGATGCCTATACCTATATCAAGAAAGACGAGGACGACCTGACGCCTCGTACCCGTGAGAATTGGACCCTTGAGGAACTGATGCAGACGTGGATGGCTAAGATGGAGGACAACTGCCTGTTTATTTCTGCCCGTGAGAAGACGGGAATAGAGCAGTTCCGTACCACGCTCTACGAACGTGTGAAGGAACTGCATGTGCAGAAATATCCGTACAACGATTTTCTCTTCCAGAAATACGATGATGGAATTGAAAATTGAGAATTGAAAATTGAGAATTGAGAATTGAGAATTCTTAAGTCGGCGAATTAACTTCGTTGATTACCATCCGGATGGATAATTTTCAATTCTCAATTTTCAATTTTCAATTATAAATACTATCTTTGTCGGAATAAGAATTATTTTTAACTTTAAAATCTAACTAATTATGGCAAAAACCCCCGATTTTAAGTATGCCCCCATGTTCCAGTTGGGTAAGGATACTACAGAATATCGCCTGCTCACTAAAGAGGGCGTGAGTGTAGGAGAGTTTGAGGGTCATAAGATTCTCAAAGTCAGCAAAGAGGCACTTACACTGCTTGCACAACAGGCTTTCCATGATTGCGAGTTCATGCTTCGTCGTGCACACAACGAGCAGGTTGCAAAGATCCTGAATGATCCAGAGGCTTCTGAGAATGATAAATATGTGGCCCTTCAGTTCCTCCGCAATGCTGAGGCTTCTGTAAAGGGTATCCTTCCTTTCTGCCAAGATACAGGTACGGCCATCATTCATGGCGAAAAAGGTCAGCAGGTTTGGACAGGCTTCGAGGATGAAGAAGCCCTTTCTCTTGGTGTCTATAATACCTATGTAAACGATAACCTGCGTTATTCCCAGAATGCCCCGCTGAATATGTACGATGAGGTGAATACCCGTTGCAACCTCCCTGCACAGATTGACATCGAGGCTGTGGAAGGTGCAGAGTATCGTTTCATCATGGTGGCAAAGGGTGGTGGTTCTGCCAACAAGACCTACTTCTACCCCATGACCAAGGCCACCATTCAGAATGAGGGCACGTTGCTTCCATTCTTGGTAGAGAAGATGAAGAGCCTGGGTACTGCGGCTTGTCCACCTTACCACATTGCTTTTGTGATTGGTGGCACCAGTGCAGAGAAGAACCTGCTGACAGTGAAGTTGGCTTCTATTAAATACTATGACAATCTGCCTACAACGGGCGATGAGACTGGTCGTGCCTTCCGCGATATCGACTTGGAGAACAAGTTGCTCGAAGAGGCTTACAAGATCGGTCTTGGCGCACAGTTTGGTGGCAAGTATCTGGCACACGATATCCGCGTGATCCGTCTGCCTCGTCATGGTGCTTCTTGTCCTATCGGTATGGGCGTGAGTTGCTCGGCCGACCGTAACATCAAGGCTGTGATCAATGAGGATGGTGTATGGTTGGAGAAGATGGATGAGAATCCTACTGAACTGATTCCTGAAGCTATGCGTCAGCCAGGTGAAGGCGCTAAGGGTGTGGAGATCGACCTCAACAAGGGTATCGACTTTGTACGTGGCGAACTTTCCAAGTATCCTGTCAGCACCCGTGTGAACCTGAAGGGTACCATCATCGTGGCTCGCGACATTGCTCATGCGAAGCTGAAAGCCCGTCTGGATGCTGGTGAGGACCTGCCTGCTTACTTCAAGGATCATCCTATTCTCTATGCAGGACCAGCTAAGACTCCAGAAGGCTATCCTTGTGGCTCTATGGGACCAACGACTGCCAACCGTATGGATCCATACGTGGATGAGTTCCAGGATCACGGAGCCTCTTTGGTCATGATTGCCAAGGGTAATCGTACGGATGTGGTGACAGAGGCTTGCAAGAAGCATGGTGGTTTCTATCTGGGTACCATCGGTGGTGTGGCTGCCGTACTTTCTCAGAGCAGCATCAAGAGCATCGAGTGCGTGGAATATCCAGAACTGGGTATGGAAGCTATCTGGAAGATTGAAGTGGAGGACTTCCCTGCATTTATCTTGGTAGATGATAAGGGTAACGATTTCTTCAAGCAGCTGAAGCCTTGGTGCCCTAAGTGTAAGTAAATATACATACCTCACCCTAACCCTCCCCTAACTTAGGGGAGGGATTTTTTTGCGCTGTCCCCCCAAAAAGCATAGGTGATTTTTTGCTGCAACCCTTCCCTAACTTAGGGGAGGGATTTTTTGTGCTGCTCCCCCAAAAAACATAGGTGATTTTTGCTGCAACCCTTCCCTAACTTAGGGGAGGGATTTTTTAGTGCTGCCCCCAAAAAACATAGGAGATTTTTTGCTGCAACCCTCCCTTAACTTAGGGGATTTTTTTTACTGGTTCCCTCCCCTAAGTTAGGGGAGGGTTAGGGTGAGGTATGCCAAACGCATCCCTTCGCAGTTTCCCTAACCTTAGATAAAGCACTAAACCCCGTGAGGCTAAGTATGCATTGTAAGCCAGCCAAAGCCCGTGATTGCCCCACACATCTCGTAGCAAGAAATAGAGGACAAAGAAGAGGAGGGTAGAGAGAAATACGGAAAGCAGCATGTCCCTTGTAGCAGTGGCTCCAATGAAAATCCCATCGAGGATAAAGGCACCTGCCCCCGTGATAGCCACCAGCGCAGCCCCATAAAGGTAAGTCATCGCTTTGCTGATCACCGCTTGCTCGTCCGTCAGCAGGTGCAGGATCCCCTTACCAAGTAAGACATAAACCAGCGTGAAAGCCAACGCCACCAGGCTGCTCCAGAAAGTGAGCCTTCGGAGCAACTCGTCGAATGCCTTGCGATGCTGTGCCCCTATGAAACGCCCTCCCAGTGCCTCTCCTGCAAAGGCAAAGCCATCCATCACATACGACACTAAGAGATACAGCTCCATCAAGATGGTGTTCGCAGCCAAGATCAGTTCCCCTTGTTGGGCACCCGCAGAAGTGAAGTACAGCATCACTGCCACTAAGCAAAACGTGCGCAGGAAGATGTTCTTGTTGACGTGGAAGAAACGACTGAGTTCCTCCTGCTTCCAAAGTTCCTCCTTGGCGATATACTTCCGAAGTCTGAGGTAATGTCGCCTCCAGATGCCTAAGCCCATCAACAGTCCTGCATACTGTGCGATGACCGTTCCCAGCGCCACCCCTTCTATTTTCATCCCTAATCCGAAGACCAGACAGAGACTTGCCAGTATATTGATAATGTTCTGCGCAATGGCTATCACCATGGGTGCCCTGGTATTCTGCATGCCGATGAACCACCCCGTCAAACTATAAAGCCCCAGCGTAGCAGGCGCTCCCCAGATGCAGATATTAAAATAAGTGGTGGCTAAGGCATAGATGTCGGGGTCGGGACTGATGAGGCGGTAGATAATCTCCCGCAACGGGTATTGCGCAAGAAGCAGCACGAAGGCGATGGAAAAGCCGATGACCAGCGAGCGGATAAACATGTGAATCACATCCGTAAACGACCGTCTCCCCAGGGCTTGGGCAGTCAATCCACTGGTACCCATACGCAGGAAGGCAAAGATCCAGTAGATGATGTTGAAAGCCATCCCACCCACGGCAATGGCCCCTATGTAGTTGGCGCTACCCATGTGTCCCACTATCGCTACGTCAATCAGTCCCAGCAGTGGTACCGTGATGTTTGAGAGGATAGAAGGTAGGGCGAGGTGAAGTATTTGTTGGTCTCTGAGCTGCATTTAGATGATAAACTGGACTTCTTTGAATAAGTAACTACGTTCCTTCCCTTCTGTATCCAGCAGGAACAATCGCCCGTCGGGTGCCACTCTGAGGATACTGGCTTCGAAAGTCCCTTGGGCATCTCTGAAAGGATAAATCCCTTCTCTTCGGTAGAGGCTCTGATTATAGCGCTCCGTCAGACGACTGGTAAAAACCTCCGTGTGCAACTTCAGACTTTCATAATACTGGGAACAGAAGAGCATGATGTCCGTCAGCACAGCCTGCATATCCACCTCCATACCCGTGATTTGTGCCAATGAGACAGGATTAGGCGCATCGCTGAAGAATGTCCGTTGGTTGATGTTCAATCCGATGCCCGCGATGCATCGGGCCACTCCACCATCGCCCAACACGTTCTCTATCAGCATCCCACAGATCTTCTTGTCCTTCCAGTAGATGTCGTTAGGCCACTTCACGCTCACGTCAGCGATGCGGCAATCCAGTGCCTCCTTCACGCTGAGGGAGATAATCTCCGAGAGCACAAACTGATCCCTGGCCTTCACGAAGTGGGGATAAACCACAAAGCTGAACAGCAAGTTCTTGCCCGCCTCACTTTCCCAACTGTTCCCCCGTTGCCCTTTTCCAGCCGTCTGGAAGTTGGCACACACGGTAGTAAACTCCGTCACCTCCTCCTTGTCGCAAAGGGCAGACAGGTAGTTGTTGGTAGAGTCGGTCTCCTCAAGACAGATAAGCCTAAACGGAAAAGTAGTCGCCTCAGGTGTCATAGTCAAATTCCATTAAATAAGGTAGAAAGCATCCTTGATGTGCTCCAGATGGAAGTTGTCCGCTTCCCCCACCAGTGTGATGATGTCGAAGCGAATCTCCCCATCCAGTCCATACTCCTTCACGTAAGCATCGGCAGCTTTCATCAGGTGATACTTCTTCAGTCCGCCCACAGCCTCAAAAGGTTCCATCACCTCCGTATTGCTTCTGGTCTTCACCTCCACTATCACCAGCACATTATGCTTAGCAGCCACGATATCCAGCTCCAGATGTCCCTTCCGCCAGTTGCGATGCCTGATGACATACTCATGCCGTTCCAGGTATGCCACCGCAGCATCCTCACCAGCCTTACCCAACCTATTGTGTGTTGCCATGATGCCGTCTGAATGATTTCTACGCGGTAAAATTACGGTTTTCTTTTCATTCTCTCTTACTGACAAAGATTTTTTTTGTACTTTTGTCCTTATGGACGATACCTACTACATGAAACAGGCGCTGAAAGAGGCGCAGATAGCCGAGGCGGCAGATGAGATACCCATTGGAGCCGTGATCGTGTGCAACGACCAGATTATTGCCCGTGCCCACAATCTCACGGAGACGCTGACCGATGTCACTGCCCATGCCGAGATGCAAGCCATCACGGCAGCCTCCTCTGTACTTGGTGGCAAGTACCTCAACACGTGTACCCTCTATGTCACCGTAGAGCCCTGTGTGATGTGTGCAGGCGCCATCGCCTGGGCGCAGCTTGGCCGCTTGGTTTATGGGGCTCCAGACGAGAAACGAGGCTATTCCGTGTATGCTCCTAATGCATTACACCCTAAAACACAAGTTACCAGTGGCATTTTGGAAGAGGATTGTGCAGCGTTGATGAGGCAATTCTTTCAGGGGAAGAGATAGTGTGTGTGTTATTTTTTGGAATTAACTGAAATGAGATGAAAGCCGAATAGGTGTAAAAACAGGAGTTTGGACAGGAGAAAATGCGCAAATTTGCCCGATTTCATCGCTATTTTCCGGTTTTTAAATAAATCCTTCCTCAACTACATTGAAGAAGAGCCTCCATATCGGTTACATAGTCCACTAACTTGGGAAAGGAGACAACATAATCAGGAATGTTGGCAACTGGCTTAGTAGAGAGAGTAAACGAAAGTAGTACAACAAACAGTTATGTAAAAGTTAATCATCAAACAATGGCTCTATAGGAGTCAACATAATACTGGAAAAGACA
>JAGCFP010000017.1 GCA_017650045.1 Bacteroidaceae bacterium
ATGTGAACAGCCAAGGCCGTCATGACCAGCCCGTTCTTTTGGAGGTTTTCCTTCATCCAGTTCACGTAACTCTCATCAGAGATTGCTCGGTCAACATCGATGCCGTTGCCCCAACAAGCTACTTCTAATCCGTCGTAACCCATTTTCTTGGCAAGCGTGCATAACTCATCAAATGGTATGTCTGCCCATTGGATGGTGCATAGTGTAACAAGGTGCTTTCCCATAATATTAGTATGTTTAAGTTTGATATGTTTATCACTAAATAATTTTACCCATAATAATCTATAAATACAAAGATAGCACAAAGAATTGTGCTATCCTTAATTTCAGCCCATTTTTTTTGATTTTTTGAAGGGCTGTGGGTATCAATAAAGGCTTGTTATTTGCCGTAATATCCGATAAATACAGGAGTACCCGTGCTACGCTCGTTAATGCTGTAAAGGAACGGACGGTCGAACTTCAATTCACGTGGCTGTGGGGGTTCGTGCATATCGGCTCCTGCCCACATGATGTCTGTTACTGCTGCCGCTTCTACGCCTTCTTCATCCACTTTGATATAAGTCTTTTGCAAGATATCTCCGCCCTTTTCGCTTGGCAGATTCTTCAACATGTTCACTCCTAAACTGGCAAAGTTGAGACTTGGATTGATGGCCTTCAGTGCTGTTGGAAGGGTCTTGATGGTGTATTCCGATTCAAACTTTGGAAGCCACAACTGTAAGTCGTAAAGGTCGCTTGTCATCTGATCATTTTTCAAACTCTCGATAGCCTCCGTGATGCTATGTCCTTTCTTTGGCAGGAAGAATGACATGCTGAAAGAGAAAGAGTTAAATGGCAGGGTGATGTATTCTAAAGCCTCTGTTTCGACTACTACCATCTCTGCATGTTTGTACATCATATCCACATCTTTCTTGCTTCCATCAGCATAATGGAACTCCTCTTTTTTGGTCTGCTTTTTATCAAACTGAGCCTCCCATTTGCCATAGAAATAGAGGGCATTGATCAGATGGAACAGATCCTGATTGCTGGTTTTATCAAGGAGTTTCGGAATGCGCTTGTTGGTCTTTTCAGAGCACCAGGCATTGATGGCTTCCACTGTGCTCTTCTTGCTGAAGTCCACACTCTTTGTTTCGGCTTTATAAATGTCGCCAATAGTCTTAGTGAAACTATCTACTACCTTGTAGTTCTTGTTGTACCAGAAAGAGTTGGCACTTTTGAACACTGCATGACTGTCGTCTTGACTAAGTCCCTCCACCATCACACGGAAGTACTCGTTGATGTCGCTAATCTGATAGTCTTTCAGATTCATGGTTTCTCGAAGCTTATCAAAGGATGTTTCATCCAATCCATTGAGCAGCATTCCTAAATCCACATTGAGACTGAAAGGTGAGATGAGGATATTCTCTCCCTTGTTTTTCAGTTGATAAGTTTGTGAAAACAAGTCCCAAGAGAACGATTTCAGCTGTTGGCCCATCTGCTGTTGTGTTTCCGTCAGATTGATGGCTTCAAAACGTGTCCAAGCCTCATCAGGATTGATGTTCGGCTCTGGATTCTCAGGATCATTATTGTTGGGGAACAAAGGTTCCTCATTGTGGCAGGCACCCAATGTGAGGGCGACCAACATCAGTGTAAAGATGTGTTTTTTCATATGAAAGCATTTTAATGTTTTCTATGTAAACGCAAAGTTACAGAATCCTTGCATCAGCGATTGTTAAAAGTTGTTAAGCAGCGTGGTAAGGTCATTGTTATATGGCTATCCAAACACTTTTGTAAGGAAGTAAAAAACAGAGAAGATGGTGAGATAAAATTATTTTGCTAGTTAGGAAAAAATATTTTTCTAGTTAGCAAAAAGTAAATCAAAGCTTGTGATTGTGTAATCAAAGACTTTAACTATGTAATCAGAGCTTATGATTATGTAATCAAAGTCTATGATTTGATTTTAGATGCTTAAAGAAAACTTTTTGTATCGTTTCTTTATGGTTTTTGTTGCGTTAGATTATATATAATGTATAGTTGTTTGCAGTTTTTTTCATTTCCACATGCTTGAAACATGCTAAAACTTTTGTATCTTCGCGAATTAATTGTGAGAAGTATGAAGAAAGATCGACCGCTGATACTGATTTCCAACGATGATGGAGTGGCTGCCAAAGGACTGAATGAACTTATCCGTTTCCTCCGTCCTTTGGGCGATTTAGTGGTGATGGCTCCAGATGCACCACGCTCTGGTTTCGCTTGTTCCATTACCTGTCATACGCCTGTGAGCTATGAATTGGTACATGAGGAAGAAGGACTGACCATCTATAAATGTTCTGGCACTCCAACGGATTGTACGAAACTGGCGTTCTATACGGTGCTTGATAGGAATCCGGATGTAGTGATAGGAGGGATTAATCATGGGGATAATTCTTCAGTCAATGTGCATTATTCTGGCACTATGGGTGTGGTGATCGAAGGGTGTCTGCGTGGTTTTCCGTCCATCGGTTTCTCTTTGTGCGACCATGATCTGGATGCTGATTTCGCTCCATTGGAAAGGTATGTGCAGCGCATCACCATGAAAGTGTTGGAAGAAGGACTTCCTGCACTTACGTGTCTAAATGTGAATTTCCCAAAAGCTTCGTCGTTTAAGGGCGTAAAGATTTGTCAGCAAGCTAAAGGACTTTGGGTGAAAGAGTGGATAAGACGAAAGGATCAGGAAGGACTTGTGTTTGATATTGCGGGAGAATTCATGGATACAGATGCTGATTGTGAGCTCAATGATCATTGGGCTCTGCGAAATGGGTATGTGGCCATCACTCCTACAACGGTGGATGCCACTGATTATGAAATGGTTAAACGGATGAAAGACTGGTTTTAAGCGATGAAATACTACTTGATAGTTGGAGAAGCCTCGGGCGACCTTCATGCATCTAATTTGATGCGGGCGCTGAAGGAGAAAGATGCGGAAGCAGAATTCCGTTTCTTTGGAGGCGACTTAATGGCTTCTGAGGGTGGGACCTTGGTGAAGCACTATCAAGAGTTGGCTTATATGGGCTTCATCCCCGTTCTGATGCATCTTCCCACCATCTTCAAGAATATGCGCTTCTGTAAACAGGATATCGTAGAATGGCAACCAGATGTCTTGATTTTAGTGGATTATCCAGGCTTTAATTTGAATATTGCAAAGTATATCCACAGCCATACTTCCATCCCTGTGTTCTACTATATTTCTCCGAAAATCTGGGCTTGGAAGGAGTATCGCATCAAGAATATCAAACGCGATGTGGACCAATTGTATTCCATCCTCCCCTTTGAAGTGGATTTTTTTGAAGGGAAGCATCATTATCCTATTCATTATGTAGGGAATCCTACCCTTGATGAGGTGGCGCTTTACAAACAAACTCATCCACAGGGTTTTGAGAGATTCGTTGCAGAAAACGGACTTTCAGAGAAGCCAGTCTTGGCTTTATTGGCAGGAAGTAGGAAGCAGGAAATAAAGGACAACCTCTCACGTATGATAGAGGCAGCATCTGTATTTAGCGACTACCAATTAGTATTGGCAGGTGCTCCAGGTATATCTGTTGATTATTATGCACAGTTCTTGAAAGGAAAACCAGTAAAGGTGGTCTTTGGAAAGACTTATGAATTGCTTAACCATGCTTCTTATGCTTTAGTAACCTCTGGAACAGCAACGCTGGAAACGGCATTATTCCGTGTGCCACAAGTGGTTTGCTATTACACTCCTGTAGGAAAGTTCATCTCATTTATGCGAAAGCTGATTCTGAGCGTCAAATACATTTCACTGGTAAATCTAATCGCTGGACGCACAGTGGTTCAAGAGTTGGTGGCAGATACAATGACTGTAGAAAACATGCGAAACGAGTTGGATCGCTTAATACATGATGAAGCATACAGACAGCAAATGTTAGAAGGCTACAAAGAAGTTGCTCAGAAATTAGGAACAACAGGAGCCCCTCAACATGCTGCAAGTTTGATGACGGATTATCTGCTTAAAAAACAAAGCAATATAGGTAAATCACAGAAGCAGGGATAGCTATCAGAGAACTGTCGAATCTGTCAAGCAATCCTCCATGACCAGGTAAGAAGTTTCCAGAGTCTTTCACTCCAAGCTGACGCTTCATCAAGGATTCTACCAAATCTCCCCAAGTTCCGAAGACTACTACTGTCAGCGCCAATCCTGCCCATTCCAGATAAGTCATAAAGGGGAAGAAATACCCCAAAGCGAAAGAGGCAGCTAAAGCCACCAATCCTCCACCAATACTGCCTTCCCATGATTTCTTAGGAGAAATACGCTCAAACAGACGATGTTTACCAATCAAGCATCCCACACAATAGGCACCAGTATCATTCAACCATAAGAAGATGAAAACTGACAAGGGGAAAATCGGATTATAAACGATGCCCTCTGTCAAACCATTTCTTTGGAACCCCAAGATGTTCAAAAGAGCAAAAGGCAAGGCGATATAGAGTTGGCTAAGCATGGAATAGGCCCAGTTCCCTATAGGATTCTCTCGTTTCTGATACAATTCTTTGATTAAAATGAAAAGCAGAAACGCCAAATAAGGCATGAAGATGCGAATTCCCTCAACTTCCATGGAATAAGCCATGAAAGCCAGGAACAGAAAAGCTGCACCTAAAGATGTCAGGATTTTGCTTATGTAAACCTCTCCGCTCTGATTGACTAATTGTCCAAATTCAAACACGGTAAGCATGCTGACAAGCGCAAACAGAAATCCGAAGGAAAGCGGGTTGTACAAGATACATCCCACCATGATGACAACAAACAAAATGCCTGTAATGGTACGTGTGAAGAAGTTTTTCATTGTTTCTCCTCCTCTTTATCTTTTTCGTCAGTTGCTGATTCCTTTTCTTTCTCTGCAGCTTCCTTATATTCCTTAGAAATCTCGTTGGCACTCATAATTTCTTCAGAGCGTGAAGCCCATGGACGTTTGCCAAAGATATGTTCCACATCCTCTGCAAAGATAACTTCCTTCTCAATCAGTTGCTGTGCCAATTGATTATGGCCTTCTTGATGTTCGCGAAGGATGTCTTTCGCACGTTCATACTGCTCATTGATCATACGTTTCACTTCTTCATCTATCAATTCTGCAGTCTTCTCACTGTATGGTTTATTAAAGGCATACTCTTGGTTTGGATTGTAGTAACACAGATTAGGAAGCTTGTCGCTCATGCCCATGTAGGTAATCATGGCAAAAGCCTGTTTCGTTACACGTTCCAGATCGTTCATCGCACCAGAAGAAATGCGTCCGATAAACATCTCTTCTGCAGCACGACCTCCTAAAGTAGCACACATCTCATCGAGCATTTGCTCTTTCGTGGTAATCTGACGTTCTTCTGGAAGATACCAAGCTGCTCCCAAAGCCCTTCCGCGAGGAACAATGGTCACCTTAATAAGAGGATTGGCATATTCCAAAAGCCATGAGATGGTAGCATGGCCAGCTTCATGGATGGCAATGGAACGTCGTTCTTCCTCTGTCGTTATCTTAGTTTTCTTTTCCAAACCACCCACAATACGATCCACAGCATCCAGAAAATCCTGTTTCTCCACCACTTTCTTCTTATGTCGTGCAGCGATCAATGCTGCTTCGTTACAAACATTTGCGATGTCTGCACCAGAGAAACCAGGAGTTTGGCGTGCCAGAAGGTCCACATCTACGTTCTTATCCATTTTAATCGGACGGAGATGTACTCCAAAGATGGCTTTACGCTCATTCAAATCAGGTAAGTCCACGTGAATTTGGCGATCGAAACGACCAGCACGAAGCAATGCTTGGTCAAGCACATCCACACGGTTGGTCGCAGCAAGAATAATCACACCACTGTTGGACCCGAAACCATCCATCTCAGTAAGCAACTGGTTGAGTGTGTTCTCACGCTCATCATTTCCACCCATGGCAGCAGCTTTTGCACGTGCCCTTCCTACAGCATCAATTTCATCGATAAACACGATACATGGAGCTTTCTCCTTTGCTTGTCTGAAAAGGTCGCGAACGCGGGAGGCACCCACACCAACAAACATTTCCACAAAGTCGGAACCTGCCAATGAGAAGAAAGGTACGTCAGCTTCACCAGCTACGGCTTTGGCTAAAAGCGTCTTACCTGTTCCTGGAGGACCTACCAATAATGCTCCCTTAGGAATTTTACCTCCCAATTCTGTGTATTTCTGAGGCTCTTTTAAGAACTCCACAATTTCCTGTACCTCTTGCTTGGCTTCTGAAAGACCTGCTACATCCTTAAAAGTAACCTTAACGGAATTGTCTTTCTCAAATAATTGCGCTTTGGATTTTCCAACACTGAAGATACCACCAGAGCCGCCTGCTCCACCGCCCATTCTGCGGAATATCCAGATGAAGAAAAGTACTGTAACTGCCAAAGGCCAAAGTTGCCAAAGTAAGGTACCAAGCGTATTCTGACGTTTCTCATAGCTGATGGCACCATCATAGTGCATCTCGTCTTTTTCTTTTTGGATAAATTCTCCCAGACTTTCTCTGGAAGGTGCTTCAGTAGAAATCACGGGATTACGTTTCGCACGCTCAGCATCATCCTTGAATACAGTGTTGATGTAATCTTGCTTGATGTAGGCCTCCACCGTATTGTCATCAAATCCAACGACTTTGCTTACGTATCCGTTTCTTATGTATTGTTGGAATTCATCATAAGTGACCTCCTTCGATGCTGTTCCGCCTTCACTGGATAACCAGAGCATGATAAGCATTGTGGCGATGATAAGATAGAGCCAGCTCAAGTTGAACTTGGGCATGTTAATCTTATTATTGGACTTGTTGTCATTATTATTATTATTGTTTTTCTGTCTCTCCATAGTGTGTCAGTCTAATTCAGGAACATGTTCCAGTTTTGCATCTGCCCAAAGGTGTTCCAAGTCATAAAATTCTCGAATCTCAGGCAAGAAGATGTGTACAATAACATCACCATAATCCATGGCTACCCATTGTGCATTCTGAACTCCGATGGTAGCTATAGGCTTCAACCCTGTTTCCTTCTGTGCTGTTTCTTTCACAGAGTCGGTAATGGCCAATAGTTGGGTAGGGGAGTTGCCTTGGCAGATAATGAAATAATTGCAGATGGTATCGTTAATGTCCGAGAGGTCTGCAACAACGATATGACTGCCCTTCTTGTCTTGTATTCCTTTAGTAATTTGACGTATTAACTCTTTGGAAATGTTCATTCTTTTTTTAGTTCTTAATATTTTTAATAAGTGCAAAGATACATTATTATTCTCTTTCTTCCGCTTCATTTATAGAAAAGTACTGCATTTTTTATTTTTTTTATGTTCTGGTCAAAGACAAAGAAAGTTTTTTGAAAAAATATCCACTAAAAAGTTTGCATTTAGAGTTTTCTTCGTATCTTTGCAACCGCAAAACGGAATTGGAGTATGGTGTAATGGTAACACTACAGATTCTGGTCCTGTCATTCCAGGTTCGAATCCTGGTACTCCAACCATAAAGCCCTGACGATTGTCGGGGCTTTTTCTTATAAAAGAAATCCCTCCATTTAGGAAATGGGGGGATTCCAATGATATGGGAAGTTCTTTTATTCCTGTTCTCCTTGTTGTTCTAAGATGTTCTTGTCTATTTCCCTGATCTTCTCTTCTGCCTCCTTGATATCCTCCTGAAGCTTTTCCACCTTCTTATTTAGCTCATCCAGTAAGCTGTTGCCTTTCTTTGAAGAAGCTGTGAGGAAACCTAAGTTGTTCTGATAAGTAATCAGTTCGCTCTTCATAGTTTCGTAGTTGCGCACCAGTTTTTCGCGCTCCTTATAGATGCTTTGTACACCCTTATCCTGAACATCCTTAGCTGCAGATTTGAAGTTGCTGAACTTCCTGCTTACGCCACTCATGTTGAACTGCTTGAAAGCATTGTCCACCAGTTCGTGATACTGCTTGTAAATTTTGTCTTTCTCTCTGAAAGGTACATGGCCAGTTTCGTTCCATTCCTTCATCAAGTCGCGCACCTTCTGTCCAATCTCAGGATCATCCGTTTGTTGCTGTAATTCCTTCAGTTGGCTGATGATAGACTTCTTCTTCTCCAGATTGATCTGTTCCGTACTACGTTGTGAAGAAGTAGCCTTTCCCTTCTGCTCGAAGAAGTAATCGCAAGCGCCAATGAATTTCTTCCAGATAGCATCGGAATATTTTCTGGCAACAGGACCGATTTCTTTCCACTCCTTCTGTAGTTTCACGAATTGCTCGCTGGTAGCTTTCCAGTCAGTGCTGTCTTTCAATGCCTCTGCCTTTTCTATCAGTGCACGCTTCTTTTCCAAATTCTGCGTCATCACGTCCTTTGTCTCCTTGAAGAACTCAGCCTTTTTGTGGAAGAATTCATCGCAAGCCTTGCGGAAACGTTCGAATATCTTGGTATTCATCTTCTGAGGAGCAAAGCCGATGGTCTTCCACTTGTTTTGCAAAGCGATGATCTCCTTCGTCTTATTGTCCCAATCAGAGAAACTTTTCAGTTCGTTGAAGTCGATGCTCTCTACGATTTCGCAGATTACGGTCTTCTGATCCAGATTCTGACGCTCCTGCTCCTTCAATTGCTCAAAGTGTTTCTGATGCCTACGGTTCACAATGGTAGATGCATTCTTGAAACGCGTCCAGATTTCTTCACGCAAATCCTTTGCCACAGGACCCGTATCGCGGAACTCTTGATGCAATTTTTGCAACTGATGGAAGGCCGATACCACGTCTGGTTCTTCGGTCAGACGTTCTGCAGCTTCGCACAGATGAATCTTGATGGCCTGATTCTTTTTGAAGTCGTATTCACGGAACTCATTGTTCAGTTTCAGCAGATCATAGAATTTCTCCACGTTCAGCTGATAGTTTTTCCAAAGCTCATTGGCTTTGCCTTGAGGAATCAGGGTAACCTCATTCCACTGCTGTTGAAGACGCTTGAACTCCGCATAGTTCTTGTTAGGATCTTCTGTAGATTCGATGAGGTCCTTCAGTTCCTCAATGATGGAGAGCTTCACCTGCAGGTTCATCTCCTTCTGCTTCTCCAACTCTGCATTTGTTTGGTTGCGCTTCTCCTTAATGGCAGACATGAGTTGCTTGAACTCCTCCTCCAAGGGATCAGGAGTTGGCAGAAAGTCAGCTTCTGCGCCACCGTTTGCGATGAACTGCTGCTTGGCTTCCTCAGCCTCAGAAACATGGATTTTGTAGAATGCCTGCTTCAGACCATCAATTTCTACTCTTGACGCGCTTTCCACGTCGTTTTCAATCTCTTTCAGCCTGTTCAAAATGTCTTCCTTGGTCAGTTTCTTCGCAGGTTCTGCGACAACTTCTTCCACTGGGCTTTCTACAGGTGCATCCACTGGTTGTTCTGGGATGTTGTTTTTCTCAATGTCCGTCATCTTTCTTATGTTTATTTTTTTTAACGGTTATATGTGACCTTTTGCCACAATCAGGCACAAATTAAAGGAATAAAAACGTTATTTCATACTTTTTTGTCATTTTTTTTCACTGATGCCCCCAATTTTATGTCGAAAAGCATTTTTTCTATGATAACATCACGGTGATTCCCATATAAATCAACATGCCTATGATATCATTCATGATGGTAACAAACGGTCCGGTGGCAATGGCAGGGTCTATTTTCAGCCTTTCCATGATAAGTGGAACCATTGCTCCGAAGAGCGAAGCGAACATTACCACACAGAAAAGGCTGAGGGAAACGGCGTAAGTCACAGTGGCAGTCCCTCCAAACACGAAAAAGTTGTAGATATACACCAGCAATGTGATGATGGTGGCATTCAGCATAGCTACGGTAGTTTCCTTGACTACTTGCTTCCATGTATCTTTGGCAGTTAATGAGTTGTTGGCCAAGCCTTGCACCACAATAGCTGATGACTGTGTACCCACATTACCACCCGTACCACCAATCAGTGGGATAAAGAGTGCCATTTCCGGATGTACGGCAAAGGTCTCGTCGAAGTTGCCAAGAATCAGTGAGTTGCCTATACCACCCGCTATACCGATGAGCAACCAAGGCAAACGGGCAGCAGTCTGCTTAAACACGCTGTCGTCGGTCTCGATGTCTTGCGAGATACCTGATGCCAACTGATAGTCACGCTCCTGATGTTCACGTACCTGGTCCATCACGTCGTCCACGGTAATCTGACCAACCAGTCTGCCGATGCTGTCGATCACAGGAACGGCCACCAAGTCGTATTTCTCAATGACCTGTGCCACATCATCCAGGGGACTGTCGGCATGTACGCAGATAGGCTCTTTTTGCATCACATACTTCACCTTGGATACCGATGGTGAGGTAATCATCTTTTTCAAGGGGAACACTCCTTGGAGGCGTTCATCATCATCCACTACATAAACATAGTAGATTTCATCCATGTTCTCCGCTTGTTGGCGCATCTCACGCAGGCACTCTGGCATACTCCAGTTCTCGTTCACCGTCACCATCTCTGTCTGCATGATACCACCAGCTGTATCTTCATCGTACTTCAGCAAGTCCACGATATCACCTGCTTGGTCGATGTCTTCCAAATGCGACAGCACCTCTTCCTGCTTCTCTTCATCCAGATCACGGATCATATCTACGGCATCATCCGTATCCATATAATCCACGAAGCGCTTGGCGATGATTTCCGAAGGCAGTTCCTCCAAGAAGTCCTTACGCTCATCCTCATCCATCTCCGCCAATACATCGGCAGCAATCTCATTATCCAATTGTCGGAAGACGAAGACCGCTTCATCCTTTTCCAGTTCATTGCAGATTTCAGCAATGTCGGCAGGATGCAAATCAGCAAGCAGAGCCTTCAGTGTCTCTGCATCTTTCTTCTCTGAAAGGAGTTTGACCTTGTCGATATACTCCTCCATGTTCTTGAAATCCTCGTTTTCCATACTCATAACTGCGTTGCGACCATATTGGTCAGTTCTACAAAGTCCTGCACACTGAGTTGTTCAGGACGCTTATCGAAGATCGGATCTTCCGTCAACCCACATTTTTCCCCAAGCAGTGGCTTGATGCTGTTGCGCAGCGTCTTACGTCGCTGATTGAAGGTCGTTTTTACCACCTTCTTGAAAAGCTGCGCATCACATCCTAAGTCGGTGGTGTCGTTTCTCGTCATGCGTATCACGGCACTCTTTACCTTTGGCGGTGGGTTAAAGACGTTCTCATTCACCGTGAAGAGGTATTCCACTGTGTACCAAGCCTGTATCAGCACGCTCAGTATACCGAAGGCTTTTGTGCCGGGTTTGGCAGCGATGCGTTCAGCTACCTCTTTCTGTATCATGCCCGTGCAACAGGGAATCAACTCCTTATTATCCAGCATCTTGAAGAAGATTTGGCTGGAGATATTATATGGATAGTTGCCCGTGAGCACAAACGGTTTCCCATCAAACAGTTTCTGAAGGTCCATGCGTAGGAAGTCCTCCTCGATGATGTCCTCATCCAGTTCTGGAAAGTGCTCATGCAGGTAGGCGATAGATTCAAAGTCCACCTCTACCACCTTCAGCTCCCTGGGCTTCTCGTTCAGAAACTGCGTCAGCACACCCATGCCCGGTCCTACTTCCAAAACAGGAATACCGGAACAGGCATCCACCGTATCAGCAATGCGGCGGGCGATGTCCAGGTCCTTCAAGAAGTGCTGACCTAAGAACTTTTTGGGCTTAACTGACTTGTACATTGTTTTTTTCTTTATCTTTGCGCTTATTCTATCTATGCAACCTGCAAAAATAGTTATTTGTCACATTTTTGCAAAGAAAAGAGACGAAAAACGATGAAGAGATTGTTCAGAAACATCCTGCACTATGTGCTTCCGATACTTTTAGGAGCTTTTGTCTTCTATTGGGTTTATCGCGATTTCGATTTTCGTGAGGCATGGCATGCCATGCTTTATGAGATGAATTGGGGGTGGATGCTCTTCTCGCTCGTTTTCGGTATCTTGGCACCGCTTTTCCGTGGATTGCGCTGGAAACAGCTATTGGAACCGATCAAATCGGATGTCCGTACCTTGGATTGCATCGATGCCATCTACCTCACTTATGCTGCCAATCTGATCGTTCCTCGTGCTGGAGAGGTGACACGTTGCGGACTCCTCGCGCACAATGACGATGTGCCTTTCTCACAGGCAGTGGGTACGGTGGTAACCGAGCGTTTGATCGATGTGCTCACCATGCTGGTGTTCTCGGCACTGGTCTTCCTCCTTCAGATGCCCGTCTTTCTGGACTTCTTCCATACCACAGGTACCAAGATGGAGAGTTTCCGCCATTTGCTCACTACCCCATGGACCTACGTCACTCTTTTCTCTATTATCGGTATCGTGGTGTTACTTCGCGTCTTGCTTCGTCGCCTCTCTATATATAATAAGGTAAAAGGGGTGATCTATGGCATGCGTGAGGGTTTGCTTTCCCTGCAAGATGTGAAACACAAATCTTTGTTTTGGCTCTATACCATACTGATATGGCTCAGTTACTTTCTGCACTTCTATGTGGCATTCCGTTGCTTTGGCTTCTCTGAGCATCTGGGGGTGATGGCAGCCCTAGTGATGTTTGTGGCAGGTACTTTCGCTGTGATTGTCCCTACACCCAATGGTGCCGGACCATGGCACTTTGCCGTCATCACCATGATGATGCTCTATGGTGTCAGTGCGCATGATGCCAGCACCTTTGCCCTCTTGGTGCACGGTATCCAGACGCTATTGGTAGTGCTTCTGGGCGTCTATGGATGGATAAGTTTCAGTGCACGTAAGAATACAATAAACTGAAATAAAAATAAGGTATATTTATGCAAGTTTCTGCGCCTTTCTTGTATAAGTATGCATTTGTCGCGTAAATGGCCTCGCGAGGTAATTTTTATTTCCTAACTAGAAAGATTTTTCTCCCTCACTAGAGAATAAAAATCTCCTAATTAAAGTCTATAAAAAGGGCTAATCCAAACATGCAGTGAAAAACTGTATAAATATGCAAAATTGCATTTTATTTCAATTATTTTAGAAAATTGAGAAACACGATGCTTTCTGCGAAATAATCTTAATCAGTTGTACGTATGAATTATAATTGTTATATTTGTTCCACAAAAAACTAACTATAAACAAAATACTATGACTACAATTTTAGACCTTGCTCCACAGGCAGTGTGGAAGCATTTTCATGCGTTGACGCAAATCCCTCGTCCTTCTGGACATGTGGAAAAAGTAAGTGAATATCTGGTAAACTGGGCAAAGGACCTCGGACTTGAGGCTTTCATAGATAATGCCGGAAACGTGGTGATGCGTAAGGCGGCTACTCCCGGATGGGAAGACCATAAGATGGTGACGCTGCAAGCACACATGGACATGGTACCTCAGAAGTTGGTGGATGTAGCACACGACTTTACCAAGGATCCTATTCAGACAGAGGTAGATGGTGAATGGGTACATGCCAAAGGTACTACACTGGGTGCCGATGATGGCATGGGCGTGGCTGCCATTATGGCGGTGATGGAGAGTGAAGACATCAAGCACGGACCATTGGAAGCACTGATTACCAAGGATGAGGAAACGGGCATGTTTGGTGCCTTCGCTCTGAGTCCTGATACGCTGAAGGGCGACATCCTCTTGAACCTCGACTCTGAGACTGAGGGTGAGTTGTACATTGGCTGCGCTGGTGGTGTCGACGTCATTTCCAAATTGGAATACAAGGAAGAACCCGCTTCAGAAGGATTCGTTGGACGTAAGATTACTTTGAAGGGACTGCGTGGTGGTCACTCGGGCATTGAAATCGACCAGGGACGCGCCAATGCCGTGAAGCTGATGGTCCGTATCACACACGACTTACTGTTGGAATTTGATTGCCAGTTGGTTAGTCTCGTTGGTGGTAATATGCGCAATGCCATCCCTCGCGATGCTGAGGTAGTGCTCAATTTCAACCCTGAGGATATCGCCGACTTGGATGCTTACATTGCTGAGTATGAGGCTCAAATAGCCAGTGAATATAAGTCTATAGAGAGTGGTATCTTGCTGAAGGCTGAAGAAGTGGCAGCCAGCGCTACGGTGGTTCCTGAGGAAATTCAAGATAACTTGATCAATGCCCTCATGGCTTGTCAGGATGGCGTTACTCGTATGATTCCTACAGTGCCAGATACGGTAGAAACCTCCTCAAACCTTGGCATTGTGACCATCGGTAGTGGCAATGCAAGGTTCCAGATATTGGCACGAAGCTCTTGCGACACCATGAAGGACTGGTTGGCTGATAGCCTTACGGCGACCTTTAACATGGCAGGCATGAAGACCACGCTGCATGGGGAATACAGTGGTTGGCAACCCAATGTGGAGAGTCCGATACTTGCGGCTTTGAAGAAGGTGTATAAGGAGAAATTCGGCAACGAGCCAAAGGTGAAAGTGGTTCATGCAGGCTTGGAGTGTGGCATCATAGGGGCCAACTATCCAAAGTTGGACATGGTGTCCTTCGGTCCTACACTGGAAAGTCCGCATACTCCAAGTGAGCGCGTACATATCGAGAGTGTGGAGAAGTTCTATAATCTGATAGCTGCCGTATTGGAACAAATTTAACCTTTAATTAACGTAGATTCACGCAATGTCTTGACTTTTCGTTCATTCTTATAGTAAAAGAATGCGTATGAAAAAGTATGTCCAACTAATAGTGGGGTCCGTAATGGCCCTCTTCTATGCCCCGTTATTGCCTATGTTGTCAGCACAAAGTTACGATGACCTGTGGAAACAACTACAGGAAGCCGAACGCAAGAGTCTGCCTCAAACCGTCATCAAGTTGGCAGACCAGATTTATGAGAAAGCTCTGAAAGAGAAAAATGCAGGGCAGCTCTTCAAGGCTTATCTCACGAAAGAAAGCCAACAAGAAGAACTTACTCCCGACAGTAGTTATGTGCGCTATACGCACATGGAAGCGTGGGTAAAGACGGAAACAGATCCTCTGAACAGGGCTGTGCTTCACTCATTGTTGGCAGAGATGTATGCCGACTTTCTGAGCAACAATGCTTATGCGCTGACAAGGCGTACCGATTTAGTGGAGGAGGTTCCTGAGGATATCAGGGAATGGACAGCGAATATTTTCATACAACGGATTGATGCCCATGCACAGGCCTCTTTGGAAGAGGAAGCCTTGCTGCTTCAAACCAAGACCGATGCCTTCATACCTTTAGTGATTCAGCGTGAAGGTAGCAAATACTATGGGCACGACTTGTTTCATCTGCTTTTGAAACGGGCGCTGATCGCTTATGAACAGATGAATGTGGAAGAGGCCGAGGAGCTAAAGATAGAGCGTGCAGAGGCCTTGCTTAACCGATTGATGAAAGCTTATGAACATAGCAGTGACGAGGCTTTTATCTTAGCAAAACTGGATTATTGGAACTGGCGAAGAGGGCAAACAGAAGACACATCGCTTTCTGAGCTCGATGCACTGATAGCACAGCACGGAAAGAGTGAACTTTGTGCGGAAGTGTATCTGGAAAAGGCGCAACACCTACATAATGAAGGGAAGTATAAGGAAGCGGATAAGGTTTGTGATGAAGCCATCGGACGTTATCCGTCTTATCGTCGCATTGCTGCTTTG
>JAGCFP010000018.1 GCA_017650045.1 Bacteroidaceae bacterium
CTACGGTGCATGTGACACACGGCATCCCCATGGCCATCAATATAGGTGATGCACTGCTGGGTGAGGGCTATCGACTCCTCAGTCAGTGCACGCATGCTTCGCTCTTGGCAGAAGTGGCTCAGGCGCATGTGAAACTGTGCCAGGGACAAGGACTGGAACTGGAGTGGAGTAATCGGCCACACGGGGTGACCTTAGAAGAGGTGTTGGACATTTTCCGCAAGAAGACGGTGCCTGCCTTTGAGGTGTCGTTGCAACTGGGGTTGATCTGTGCAGGAGAAGATGTGCAGTTGCGCCAGATCTTCCATGAGTTCAGCAGTGCCCTCGGGGTGGCTTATCAGTTGCAAGACGATGTGGAGGATTTTGAAGGAAATGATAAACTGGAACTGCGTCCGTCCTCCGTATTGGCGGTGCTGTGTGAGGACAATCCTGCTGTATTTATAGAGGCATTGCTGCACAGTGCAGACATCAAGGCTTTCTTGAATACTGTGGAGCATCGGCCAAGGCTCGAGCGGGCATTGGAGCGTGTACGGGCGTTGGTAGAGGTTTATCACCAAGAGGCCATCGGGGCCTTGTATCCTCTGAAGAACGTGGAGCTGAAGCGACTGCTCTTCAGAATTACGGAACGTATATTGGATACGAAGAAAGGATGACAGAGACCCTCTCCATAAGATTGCTACGCACCCTTACAAAAGGTAAGGCGCTATTGAGTGCGGAAGCATCGGCACAGGTCGCCAATTTTGTGGAGACTCAGAAAGTGGAAGGAGAGGCGTCTTTTAAGAATAAAAGTGGGGCACCGGATTTGTATTATACGGCTTTTGGCTGGCTCCTGTCCTATATCTTAGAACTGGAACTGGACGCAAAGCAACGGAAGGCATTTCTGGAGCGTTGGCAGGAGGAGCAGTTGGGGCTGATTCATTATGCTGCCTTGATGCGTTGCCGCTTACTGGACGAACTGATGGAGAAGGGGAAGCTACGCATGGCTTTCACGGGGATTAAACCACGGGAGGTGCGTGCGCTGACGTCTTTCCATGAAGTGCCCCAAGGAGATATACACAATCCTTACAGTCAGTTCATCTGGCGGGGATTGCTGGACGATACGGGCCATGCGGAGGAGCCGATGGACCTTTCGGGTCTGGAGGCTTACCGTGTGAAGGGGAAGGGCTATGCCAATGCCCCTGCACAAGCGATGGCCAATCTCAATGCAACGACAGCGGCGCTCTCACTGTGGGGGCAGGCGATGGGTTGGAAGCAGCATGCCGAGGTGGAAGCCTTGAGGGACATGCAGGAAGACCATGGGGGGTTCAAAGCCTCGGAGGTGGTTCCGATGGCGGATTTACTATCTACGGCAACGGCTCTCTTCGTACTGCAACAGTACCGGGTGCATCCGCGTTTTAACGCTGCGGATTTCATCACTTCCCATTGGCTGGACAATGGAGGTTTTAGCGCTACACTGTTGGACGAGACGAGTGATGTGGAGTATGTGTTTTACGGATTATTGGCTCTTGGAACATTATGAATATAAGGCAGATAGACGAAATGGTTAAAGTAACTACCGAAGCACTGCTGAGCAAGCGTGAGGCGGGTAGGATATGGCGGGGGAAGCTTTCTTCCAGTGCCATATCAACGTCTGTTTCGGTGTTTGCCTTACATGAGATAGATGCGCAGAAGTACGAGCGTCAGATCGCTGAGGGGATAGCCTGGCTACAGCAAACCATGAAAGCCGATGGCTCTTGGGGTGACAGCATCGAGAGTCCGTCGAACCTGACGGCCACGTTGCTGACCTACGCTTCGCTCTTTGCCGTAGGGGTAAGGTCGGAAAAGACCCAAGCTTACTTGAAGGAAAGGTTTGGTGGAGCGACTGATGAAGACATCATACAAGGAGTGCTGGATTACTATGGGTCCGATCTCACCTTCTCTGTGCCTATCCTCGTAATGTGTGCCTTGGCAGGTGTGATCTCTGATTGGGAACGTATTCCGCCCTTTCCTTTTGAACTGGCGGTGCTGCCACAGCGTCTGTTCCGTTTCTTGAATTTGCCTGTAGTGAGTTATGCCATTCCGGCTTTAATCGCGGTGGGCATCTTGCGCTTCAAGAAAGGTAAGCAAGGCTTATTGGCACCTCTGCGCAAGCGGTTCATCGAGCCTTCACTGAAAGTCTTGGTGAAACTTCAGCCAGCCGATGGCGGTTTCCTGGAAGCGGCTCCGCTGACGGCTTTCGTAAGTATGTGCATGGCACAAGCGGGGTATCGGACACACGTGGTGACCCAGAAGGCGGCTCAGTTCTTGGTGGAAACGGTGCGTGAAGATGGCGCTTGGACCATTGATACCGATTTGTCGGGGTGGGTGACGAGCCTCAGTATTCGGGCACTGGACGAAGACTTGCCAGAACGGGCGTTCTTTATAGAAAATATGAAAGCACGCTCCACGAAAGAAAAACATCCGTTTACGGGCGCACAACCCGGTGGATGGGGATGGAGCGATTTGAGTGGCTCTGTGCCTGATGGCGATGACACGTCGGGCGCTTTGGTAGCGTTGCATGTATTGACGCATGGGACCTATTCCCCGGAAGTAGGCAAAGGCATCGAATGGCTGCTGGACTTGCAGAACAACGACGGAGGGATGCCCACCTTCTGCAAAGGGTGGGGAAAGTTGCCTTTCGACCGTAGCAGTGCCGACATCTCTGCGCATGCTTTTCTGGCTTTCTCGCTGTGGAAAGAGGTACTGCCTCCAGCACTGAAGGCACGGACGGAGAGAGGGGCTTTACGCCTATTGGCATGGATGGATGCGGCACTGTCGGCAGAGGGTTCATGGACACCCCTCTGGTTTGGAGATCAGGATGCTGCAGATGAGAAATCACCCGTCTATGGCACGGCCACGGCCGTGGATTATCTGTTGGCAGCAGGTGATCCCAAAGCGTTAGCCTTGGCCACCAAAGGCTTGGCGTATCTGCAGCGTGTACAGAATGCAGATGGTGGTTGGGGAGGTGCTGCTGGCGTGACATCGAAGGTGACGCTGACGGCTAAGGTACTGGGAGCGATGGCTGCTTCGGACAACCCTGATGAAGCGGTAATGGAAAGGGCGCTTGATTTCCTCTATGAGGCGTACAAGCGTGGAGCGCTTTTCAGCAGAGAACCCATCGGACTCTACTTCTCCCGTCTGTGGTATTCGGAAGAGTTGTACAGTCTTACGTTTGTGCTGACAGCCTTGAAAAAAGTTAGGAAATATTTAATAACAACAAATCATACTGAACAATGAAAAAGACATTATCACTTTTGGCGGTAGTTGCATTGGCTTTAAGCCTGAATGCACAAGAGATCATTGAATGGCGTGGTGTAGGGCGTACAGGACTCTACCAAGACTCTGGTTTACTTAAGGCATGGCCTCAAGGAGGTCCACAGTTGCTCTGGAGTATCGATGGCATAGGTGAAGGTTATTCACAGTTGGGCATTGCCAATGACAGGATTTACGTGACAGGCATGAAAGGCGATAACCACATGGGCTACATGTCTGAGATAGATCTGAATGGCAAACTACTGCAGCAGAAAGGCTATTCGGAAGAGTGGGTGGGCAACTATAGTGGTGCCCGTGGCTCTGTGACCATCAGCGATGGTAAGATGTATCACTTAACCGGTTTGGGCATGTTGGTTTGCGTGGATCAGAAGACTTTGAATGTGGTGTGGAAGAAAGACATCTTGAAGGAGTTTGATGCCAAGATGCTGCAGTTTGCACAGAATGAGGCCCCACTGGTGGTGGACGACAAGGTATTTATCACCCCTGGTGGCAGTCGTAACAACATCGTGGCACTGAATAAGAATACGGGTGATGTGGTTTGGGTGTCTCAAGCCAAGGGCGAGGAATCTGCCTATGCCAGTCCGATTTATATCAGTGATGTGGAAGTGCCACAAATCATCGACATGACACAGAACAGCCTTTTGGCCCTCAATCCAAAGGACGGCACGCTGCTCTGGTCATATCCTTTCGCCAGTCGTTACAACCAGCAGTGCAACTCGCCTATCTATGAGAATGGCATGTTGCTTTTCATGAATGGTAATTCAGGCACGATGATGCTGAAGCTGGAGAATGGCGGTCGTAGTGTGAGCAAGGTTTGGGAATCTACGGAGCTGGCCAATGTCTTCTCTGCCATGGTGAAAGTGGGCAACTACATTTATGGTTGCAATGAGAACAATAGATATTGGGTGTGCTTGGACTGGAATACGGGTAAGTTGATGTATAAGACCCGTCTGCGCCAGTGTGTACCCATCACGGCAGATAACATGATTTACAACTATTGTGACAATGGTGATGTGCAGCTCATCGCTCCCGACAGTTCGGAACTGAAGGTGGTGAGCAGTTTCAAGGTGACTCAAGGAACGGAGCAGCACTGGGCACATCCTGTGATCTATAAAGGGGTGCTCTATATCCGTCATGGAGATAGTTTGATGGCTTATAAAATAAAATGAACAAAGGAAGTTTAAAGTGGATTACTATTGGTACGGTTGTACTCTACTCCCTGGTGTTAGTAGGATGGCAACTGTATACCCCGCATGCTGAACTGACGACTCAGGAGCCGGGTGCCGATAACCGTCCGGCTGAGTTGGCACGTAGTGCCGATGATGTGAAGGTGGGCGAGTTCTTCATGAAATATGAGGCCGCAGCACCTACGGGCATGAATGGGGTATGGGCCGCTTTCCGTGGAGCCAATCGGGATAATATCATCCAGACCTCAGAGGCGATCAGCACTGCTGGTGATTATCAGGAGATGTGGAGCTTCACCACGGGTGAGGGCCATGCAGCGCCTGTGATCTATAAGGGGAGGGTCTATGTACTGGACTATGATGAGACCTTGCTCTCCGACATGCTACGTTGCTTCTCTCTGGACACGGGAGAGGAGCTGTGGCGTAGGTGGTACAGGGTGCGTATCAAACGTAATCATGGATTCTCGCGTACCATTCCGGTGGTGGGTGAGGGCTATATCATTACGATAGGGCCCAACGGCCATGTGATGTGCTGTGACCCCATCAGTGGGGATATGAAATGGACGCGCGATCTGCAGAAGGAGTATGAAACAGAAGTGCCTTTTTGGTACACCGGCCAATGTCCGCTGGTTGAGGATGATGAAGTGATCTTAGCTCCCGCAGGGACGGATACCTTGATGGTGGGCATGGATATACAGACAGGAGAAGTGAAATGGGCAACGGAGAATACGGTCAATTTCAAGATGTCGCATTCTTCCATCATGCCTATGACCTTAAATGGAAAGAAGACCTATGTGTATATCGGCATCGGCGGCGTGTGTGGTGTATCGGCGGAGGGTGCTGATAAGGGAAAGTTGCTGTGGAATACCAACAAGTGGCAACCTTCGGTGGTGGCGCCGTCACCTCTGAGAGTGTCTTCCAACCAGATATTCCTGGTGGCTGGCTATGGCAATGGCGGCGCTTTGCTTCAGGTAGAGGGCAGTGGTACAAATTGGAAAGCCACAGTCCTTGATCAGTATAAGGCCGACAAGGGATTGGCCAGTGAGCAGCAGACACCTATCTTTTATAATGGAAAGATCATCAGCATCTTGCCTAAGGATGGTGGTGCCAATCGCAGTAAACTGGTGTATTACAATCCTTCGGATCTCCATGCGCCAATCTGGACTTCGGCACAGGATGAGCGCTTCGGCTTAGGGCCCTACCTGGTGATCAACGATAAGCTGTTTGCCTTCAATGAAGATGGGGTGTTGTATGTGTATCAGATAGCCTCTAATGGCATGACGTTGCTGAAGAAACAAGAAGTGATGGAAGGGGTAGATGCCTGGGGACCGATGGCTTATGCCGACGGGCGACTGGTGCTGCGTGATTCACACACGGTGAAATGTCTGAAGATTACAGAATGAAATAAATAACAAAGCTATATGGAACAACCGAAAAATAAGGATGGGAAAATGACTCGTAAAGGATTCTTGCGGGTATTGGGTTCTATTGGTGTTGGTGGCGTCATAGCTGGTGGAGCAGGAGATTTGGTTTACAAGATGTTTGCCAAGCCCAAAGAGTTGTTCTACCAGACCAATGAAAAGGTGGGAGAGAGCCCTCAGCGCAGTACGCTCCTGTCTCCTTATAAAAAAGTGGCATCGTTCAAGACTGCAGAAGACATCGAGTCGTTCGAACTGTATCAGGACTATATTGTAGTGGCTTCTGCAAAGCAGGTGTACATCTATGGCGCTGATGGTAAACTGCAGCAACAATTCCCCACGTATGGCGAGGTGATGGATGTGACGGTGAGTGACGATTTGATCTATGTGCTCTATCCGATGCATGTGGATGTCTTCAATATGCAAGGTACAAAAGTGCGTGAATGGGAGGCGTGTGACGAGAATGCCGATTATTGCTCATTGACGGTTTTTGGCGAGAATGTGTTCATTACAGATGCCCAAAACAAACTGATGTGCAAGTATCTGACAGACGGTACATTCGTGAAATTCATTCAGAGTCCTAATGGCTTTGTGGTACCGAGCTATTCTTTCGGTGTGATGCACATGAACGGTACGGTGTATTGCTCGAATCCTGGGAGGCACTTGGTGGAAAGCTATACGGCAGATGGCGAGTATCTGTCAGCGTTTGGAGAAGCCGGAATCAACGACGGACGATTCAGCGGTTGCTGTAACCCCGTGTATGTAACCTCTAATGCCGGTGGAGAGATCATCACCTCTGAAAAAGGTATTCCACGTATCAGCTGCTATAGTCCAGAAGGCGAGTTTCGCAGTGTGCTGCTGGATGAACGGACCTTGGGTGGCGGCCATGCCGCTTATGAGGTGAGGGTCAATCGCGACAAGCTCATTGTGGCTGGTAAGAATCAGATCATCACCTTCCAGTACGACAAGTCCTTGGTAGCTCAAAATGGAACGGCGCTTTCAGGGAAGTGTGCCACGTGTGCGAAGGATTGTCCGTTAAAGGTAGGTGTAACGATATAAGCGTAAGTTATGGAAGACAAAGAGAAATTAGTAGAAGGCAGTCCGCTGAAAAGACGTGATTTCTTCAAGAAGATAGGCACTGTATTGGCAGGTGGATCCATCGCTGCCGTGGGCATAGCTGGCGCCAGTAAGGTGAAAGGCAAGGAAGCCAGTCTTTTCTGGCAGATAGATCCGAATGTGTGTACGCAGTGCGGAAGATGTGAAACCGACTGTGTGATGCCGGTGTCGGCAGTGCGTTGCATTCATGCCGTGAAGGTTTGCGGGTATTGCGACCTCTGTGGCGGTTACTACCGCACCAATGCGAAGGAGCTGAACACAGCGGCTGAAAATATGATATGCCCCACAGGTGCCATCAAGCGCAAGTTTGTGGAAGATCCTTACTTCGAATATACCATTGATGAGGATCTGTGTAACGGTTGCGGCAAGTGTGTGAAGGGATGCAATTCCTTTGGCAATGGGTCCTTATATCTTCAGATCAACCAAGACCTCTGTCTGAACTGCAATGAATGTAAAATCTCAAAAGTCTGTGCTTCAGGAGCTATACAGCGTGTCCCTTATGGTACGGCTTATAAACTAAAGGATCACGCATGATGAATAATCTATTAATGCTCATTGTCAGCCGTTTTCCAAGGCCCGAATTCGAATCTGGATACCAGTATCCGGAGCGTGAGTATTTTGTGCCTTACGAGAACTTCTGGAATGCGTTGGACATCGTGATGCTGGTAGCACTGATGAGCCTTATCACCTGGGCTGCTTACAAGAAACGTACCCGTGGTCCGATCATTATCACCTCTCTGATTTCTGTCGCTTATTTTGGCTTTTTCCGTGAGGGGTGCGTGTGTAGCATAGGCTCTATTCAGAATATTGCCTTAGCGATGGTGGACAACACGTATCATCTACCTCTGGTGGTGCTGTTGTTTTTCCTTCTGCCCATCATTTTTGCCTTCTTGTTTGGGAGGGTATTCTGTGCCGGCGTGTGTCCTTTCGGTGCGTTGCAAGAGTTGCTCAACGTGAAGAACTATCGCCTGTCAAAGTCGGTTTGTACAGCGCTGAGCGTGATACCTTGGATTTACCTTTGCTTTGCTTTGCTTTATGCACTTACGCGTAGTAGATTCATCATCTGCCAGTTTGATCCTTTCATAGGCATCTTCCGTTTAGGAGGCGATTTCGGCCTTATCGCCTTCGGAGGCATCTTGCTGGTGATGTCAATCTTCACGGGTCGTCCTTTCTGTCGTTTCCTTTGTCCTTACGGTGCCTTGTTGAGTCTCTTCTCATCGGTTTCTATCTGGAAGATCAAGATTACGGAAAAGACCTGCGTGAATTGTCAGCTTTGTCACAATTCTTGTCCGGTAGATGCCGTTCTTCCGCCTTATCAGAACAAGAATACAGAGGAACGTAATGAAGGTGTGATTCGCATTTTGAAGTATGTCGTAGGCTTGCCTCTGTTGATGATTATAGGAGCCTTACTGATGCGTATGTCATCTGCCAATTTGAGTTATGCCAATAAGGAAGTACGCCTGTATGAATTAGTGCAGATTCAAGAAGCGCATCCCGACAATGAGATGCTTCCGGAAGTGGAGGCTTTCTATGCGCAAGGACGGACCTTGGAAGAATTGCAGCAAAGCAATGATGCTGTACAAGCGGATTTCCGACTTTATGGAACCATTGCGGGGGCTCTGATAGGTCTGGTAATCGGACTGAAGCTCATCAATCTGTCGGTGAAGCGCACGCGTAAAGAATATGAAATAGACCATAAATATTGTGTGGCATGTGGTAAGTGCTTCAGCTATTGCCCACAGAATAAAGGAGTGATAATACAAAGAAAAAAAGTTCAGACAGTATGAAAAAAGACGTGTTTAGAAATATAGCCATTGTAACTTCTGTCTTCATCTTGTTACTTTCGACTATGCTGATTATCAATTATTTTCAAGTAAGGGATATCACACCATTGCAAACAGAGGTGGTGGAAACCCTGAAATCATTGAATGATGCTAATTCAGAAAACGTCGAATTGCAGGAACAAATCCGACAGCTCGATCTGTTGGCCCGTAAAGCCTATTTCGTACAGTCTGGACACCTGAAAGCAGGCATATATATATTGTTGGGATTGATAGGCATATTGATGGTATGCCTGCGATTCTATTTTGAGAATACCAAAGAAATACCTGATAAGGAAATAGATCCGATAGACGACTGGCTCTTAAAGTCGAAATCGCGCAAATACATCAATTGGGGCATCGTGGGATTGGCTGCTGTGGCTTTAGGATTTGCGTTCTTCTCTTCACCTTATTATAAATCTCTGACGGAGAAGTCGGCCGATGAAAGTGCAGGCGACTTTTTGGTGGAGACCGTGCCTAATCCTGATGATATCACGACCGACCGACTTCCTGGGGATGAGCTTGCACAGGCAGACGCTTCTTCAGAAGAGGAGGTTGATGAAACTACAGAAGAAGTGAGTGGTGAGACGGAAGATGCTGCCACAGCCGCAGAAGAGGAAGTGCCTGTTTCTACAGTCACGCAAAATGCTTTCCGTGGAAATACTTCTAACGGACAGTCTTCTGCACGTGGTATTCCTACGTCATGGAATCTCCAGGCGGGTACCAATATCTTGTGGAAAGCACCTATCCAGAAAGGGGGGTACAATTCGCCAGTCATCAACGGCCGCAATGTGTTTTTCACAGGAGCCGACAATAATACGCGTGAGCTCTATTGCTATGACATCAATACGGGAGAGTTGAAATGGACGTTGGAAGCATCGGGGATACCAGGATCTCCATCGACGATGCCACGTGTGAATGAGGATACCGGATTAGCCGCTTCAACCGTAGCCACCAATGGGAATCAGGTATGTGCTATTTTTGCAACGGGTGACATTATCTGTGCTGATATGGAGGGCAACCGACTTTGGGCCAAGAATCTTGGCGTGCCCGACAATCATTATGGTTTTGCTTCTTCGTTGTTGATTTATGGCAACATCGTCATCGTGCAATACGACAATGATACTTCGCCAAAGCTGATGGCTTTGAGCTTGGCGAATGGTAATACCGTATGGACGAAAAACCGTACAGAGAGAGCTACTTGGGCCTCTCCGATGATAGCTTATATAGAAAACAAACCACAACTTATTATAATGGGTAATCCGATGATCACTGCCTATAATCCTGCCAATGGTGAACAGATTTGGCAGGTGAGCTGTATGAGCGGTGAGGTAGGAGCCAGTGCTTGTGCTTCAGACGGTATCGTCTTTGGAGCCAGTGAGAATGCCAAGCTGGTGGCTATCAATGCTACTGACGGACAACAACTGTGGGAGTCTAACGAATACCTCCCAGAGGTATCGAGTCCCGTGGCTACGAAGGATGCTTTGTTTGTTGCAACCAGCTATGGCGTATTAGCAGTCTATGACGCCAAGACGGGTGAACTTTTAGTGGAGCACGACTTAGGCGTACAGTTCTATTCTTCACCGATGATTGTGGAAGGCAAGGTTTATCTGGCCAGTGTGGAAGGCAAGGTTTACATCTTCTCTGCCAATAAGCAGGCCACCCTCATCAACACCATTGATACGGGTGAAAAGATTTTTGCCACGCCTGCTTTTACAGACGGCAAGATGGTGATCAGGTCCAATGCAAGTGTTTATTGTGTAGCTGCCAACTGATATGTGTGAGAATTGTAAGACAAAGGCTAAGGAAGAGAAAGCAGCGTTGATAGCTCGTGCTGATGCGATCATCGACAGGATTGGAACTACGCGTGAGCTTGTGATACCATTGTTGCAGGCACTGCAAGAGGAGTTCAACTACCTGCGCTCTGATGTGTTGGAAAGGGTCTATGAACGCACGGAAATCGACCGTGCCCAGCTCATCAGTGTTTCTACCTTCTATTCGCTTTTCCGACATATTCCTTATGGCAAGCATGTCATCAAGATTTGTAACGGTACTGCTTGTCATGTGAAAGGCTCCGACAATGTGTACGATGCTTTCCGACGTGAATTGAAGATGGAGGGCGAAAGCATTACCACTGCCGATGGTGAGTTTTCCATTGAGAAGATTGCTTGCCTCGGTGTCTGTGCGTTGGCACCCGTCGTTCAGATTGACGAAAAGATCTACGGACATGTACAGCCGGGCAGGGTGAAAGAAGTGATCGATGCTTTCCGTATCTATGCCGAGCAGCAAGAGAAACGACATGCTGAAGAAGGTGATAGTCAGGCGGAGGGTGAGATTCGCTTAGGCATGGAGAATTGCTGTCAGGCCAGTGGTACGGCAGAGATATACCAGCGAGTGACTGTCGATGCACAAAATCTGGGTTTGGATGTAAGAATAAAACCAGTCAGCTGTGTGGGTGCATGTAACCAGGTACCTTTGATCGATGTAGCCATGTCCGACGGACAGATTTTCCGCTATCCGAATGTGAAGCCTACCGATGTGCGTGAGATACTGATGAAGCACTTCAAGCCAAAGAGTAAATTGCGCCAATGGAAAAACAGGCTGTTCCATCAAGTGAATCAGTTCCAGACGGATGAGGCTTGGGAGAGTAGTGCCTTCCTGAACGAAGAGCATCGCACACGCACCATCAACAACTTCTTTGATGAGCAATTGCGTATATCTACCGAAGGATATGGCAAGATGAATCCTCTGGATATCGATGAGTATATGGCTCGTGGCGGATTTGATTCATTGAAGAAAGCTGTCACTGAAATGAAGCGTGAGGAGATCATTGACACGGTGTTTCAGAGTGGTATTCGAGGTCGTGGTGGAGGTGGTTTCCCTACCGGACGAAAATGGCAGTTGGTTGCATCGCAAGAAAGCTCTGAGAAGTATGTCATCTGTAATGGTGATGAAGGTGATCCGGGTGCATTCATGGACCGTATCCTGTTGGAATCTTATCCATTGCGTGTCATTGAAGGATTGGTTATTGCTGGCTATGCCGTAGGCGCCGCGAATGGTATCTTCTATATACGTGCAGAATATCCACAGGCCGTGATTCGCATCCGTAAGGCGTTGGAAATGTGTAGAGAGAAAGGATTTGTGGGAGAGCATATCTTAGGTACCGACTTCTCTTTTGACATCCGTTTATTTGAAGGGGCAGGTGCCTTTGTCTGTGGTGAGGAAACGGCTTTGATCTCTTCGATTGAAGGAAAACGTGGCTTCCCCAAACTACGTCCACCATACCCCGCCGTTTCTGGTTTATATGGACGTCCTACCTTAATCAACAATGTGGAAACTTACAGTCAGATTCCTTATATCCTCCATCATGGGGCTGCTGAATATGCCAAACATGGCACAGAGAGCAGTAAGGGAACCAAAGTTTTTGCGTTAGTGGGGAAAGTGAATCACGGAGGTTTGATCGAAGTTCCCATGGGCACCACGTTGAATGAGATTATAGAAAACATCGGTGGTGGCGTAGAAGGAGGAGAGAAACTGAAAGCCGTACAGACGGGTGGTCCTTCTGGTGGTTGTATTCCTGCCAGCGAATGTGATGTGAAAGTGGATTATGAAGCCTTGAAACACTTGGATGCTATCATGGGCTCCGGTGGATTGGTGGTACTTGGTGAAAGCAGTTGTATGGTCGATGTGGCGCGTTATTTCACAGCATTTACATCCAACGAGAGTTGCGGTAAATGTACCTTCTGTCGTGTGGGTGTGAAACGCATGCTCGATTTGCTGGATAAGATTTGTACCGGAAAAGGCAAGGCTACGGATATCGTTAAATTGGAAGAGCTGGCAAAGAGTGTGCAGAAATCGGCACTCTGCGGATTGGGAAAGACAGCCCCGAATCCCGTTTTGTCAACCTTGAAATATTTCCGTGACGAGTATGAAGAGCATATCGAAGGTATCTGCCGTACAGGTACTTGTAAGGATATGATCAACTATGTGATTACAGAAGATTGCATGGGATGTACAAAGTGTGCGAAGGCTTGTCCTTCTGATGCCATCGCTTATACACCTTATGAGCAGCATTCCATCGACGTGGATAAATGTGTGAAGTGTGGGCTTTGCATCAATGAATGTAGCTTCAACGCAATAAAAAAAGTGCCTATAAAGAATTGAACATGAAGATTACGATAGATAATATAGAGGTGGAGGTTCAAGCACAAGAAACCTTGTGGCAGATAGCTAACCGTTTAGGTAAGTCGATTCCTTCCATGTGCTATGCCGAAGGGAAAAAACACATGGCGTCTTGTATGGTGTGTATGGTTAAAAATGCAGCCGACGGACAGATGATTCCTTCCTGTTCTACACATCCTGTAGAAGGGATGCAGATTCTGACGGATACAGCGGATGTGCAGGAACTCCGTAAGATGGCGTTGGAATTGTTGCTCAGTGACCATCGTGCCGACTGTGAGGCACCTTGTACCACGGTTTGTCCGAAGGGACTGAATGTGGAACGTGTTCTGTGGTACTATGATACCAACCGTTATTCTGAGGCAAAGAGGTATATCGCCGCTGCCTTTGATTTACCCACACTTGGTTGTGACGACTGTCCAAAAACACCTTGTGAGAAAGTCTGCCGTCGTGGTATGGTTGACAAGCATGTGGAAATCCGTGAGATAATCCGAGAGATGAGTCAAGCCCCGGATCCTTCTCCACAGTCGGAGCCTTTACCAAAGGGAAGAGCCAAAATGTTCACTTCAAAGTTGGGCCATTTCTCACCAAAGGAAAAAGAGTGGCTGAAAGTCAGTACAGACGTGCCATCCAATTGCCTACACTGTGCTTGTGCAGCTCAAGAGGTTTGTAAACTGAGGAAGCTCGCAGAGGATTGCGGCATCAAGTCATCGCGCTATGGCGTGTCGTCAGACTTGCCGTTTAAAGTAAAGAAGCACGTTGTGGGGCGGCTTTGGTTTGAGCCTGCTAAATGCATTCGTTGCGGACTCTGTGTATATAACACTGAAGATGGATTTACGTTCAAAGGACGTGGCTTTGGCATGCAAGTGGTTATTCCCGATGAGAGCCGTAGCCATGTGACGGAGGACATTGCTGATTTATGCCCCACAGGTGCGTTGTATTTGGAGGATTAAGAAGATGAGAAGATACTTTCTATATGGTTTGTTGCTGATGCTGCTCACCGCTTGTGGGAGTCGCAGTTTATCCGATTATAATTCGGCGACCGACTGGCCGTTTTACAGAGCCGATGCTTCTATGAGCGGCTATACCGCATTGCGTTTGCCTGATGATCCTACCTTGTTGTGGACTTATAAAGACGGGGTGCGTACTGTATCATCTCCCATCATCTATAATGGTGTGACGTATTGGGTAAACCGTCGTGGTCATGTGTTCGGTGTAGATATGAATGGCGAGAAAGTATTTGACTTTGATATGAAGACGGCTGTTGAGGCTACACCTATCATTCAAGATGGAATCATGTACATCGGTCGTATTGATGGCATCTTAGAAGCCATAGACTTGCAAAAGGCTGAGGGATTGTGGGCATTTGAAACTTTGGGACAGATCTCCGCTGCCCCTAATCTGGTGGATTTCCAAGGAAAGCGGGCAGTGGTGTTTGGTAGTTATGACAACTACATGTATGTGGTAAGTCAAGAAGATGGAAAGGAACTGAATCACTTTGAGTCGGGCTATTATATCAATGGTGCAGTGGCAGTTTGGCAGAATCATGTATTGTTTGGCGGATGCGATGCCTGGTTGCGACTGATTGATTGTCAGACAGGCACACAGACCGACTCTTTGGAGGTACAAGCCTATATCCCTGCTTCACCAGCCATAAAGGGTAACTACGCTTATGTAGCCGACTATGCAGGTGATGTCTATGAACTTCAGTTGAAGAATGGCAAGATCTCTGCTCAGAAGAAATTGGTAGAAGCCACCAGTGACGACGGCTCTCTGACGTCTGTGCCGGCAGTCTCTGAGGACGTCGTCTATGTCTTGCCCGATGGTCGCAATGTGGTGGCCATCAGTCGGAAGCGTGGAGAGGTGCTGTGGAAGTATATGCTGAAGGGTGACACCGGCGACAGTTCTCCGTTGGTGTGTGATGATAAACTCATCGTATGTACCAGTACGGGCATTGTTTCCATCCTTGATGCCAAAGACGGTACTCTGAAATGGGAATATGACACGGGTGAACAGATTTTAGGTTCTCCTGCGGTCATAAAAGACCATTTCTTCATACTAACGACACGCGGTACTCTGTTTTGCTTTGGAAAGTCTAAATGATTAACTATACGTTATTATGGCACTGCTTGAACTCAAAAATATCAGTAAGTCTTTTAAAGACGGAAATGCACGGATGAATCATGTGCTTCGCCAACTTTGCTTCGAAGTGGAGCAAGGGGATTTCGTTGCCGTCAGAGGACAGTCGGGCGCTGGAAAAACCACATTGTTGAATGTGTTAGGCACTTTGCTCTTACCAGATTCTGGAACCTATGTATTGGAAGGTCAGTCGCTCTTGGAGGACAATGTAGATTTAGCCTCTGTGCGCAATAAGAAAATAGGTTTTGTCTTCCAAGACCACCGCTTGTTGCCACAATACAATGTGTTACAAAATATTCTGCTGCCATTGATGGCTGCAGCCAATGAAGTTTCTGAAGAACAAATTAAGTGGGCCAGACAGTTGATGGAGCTGACCAATATCGCCCCACTGGAAAACCAGTTTCCACTGACTTTGTCGGGAGGCGAGGCTTGTCGTGTGGCTGTCTGTAGGGCTTTGATCAATAAACCAGTTGTACTCTTAGCCGATGAGCCTACGGGCCAATTAGATAAAGATAATGCCCAGCACATAGCCTCCTTGTTCCAACTGGTGAATAAAGAGTTGCAAACCACGATTGTCATGGTGACACATTCCGATCAAACGGCAAATGCTGCCAAAAGAATCGTCACATTGATAGATGGCGTTTTAGTGAAAGAAAAGTAGGAAAAGATATATTCAATGCGAAGTGTATTTGGCATAGGGAAAAATGATTCAGTGCGGTTTTACAAGCGTTATTACCGTCTGATTTCATTGGCTGTACTCATTACGGTGGCAGTCATCGTGGGCAGTTTGCTCATAGGTCATTCCGTACGCCAAACTTTGATTCACAGAGTGACAGAACGTCTGGGGAATGTGGAGTCTGTCATCTTTTCCAGAAACTCTTTCTTGTCGGATAGCATCATGCAGGAACCCCTCTTTAAAGAAGGCGCTAAGGGCGTCTTGCTTTCCGATGGTTTTATTTCACGCAATGGACGGCTGCTTCCTGTGATGGTATGGGGCATGGAAGGAGACGACATGTATGGACGTGCATTGCTTAATCAGACTTTGGCAGATGAACTTCGGCTTTCTCCTGCAGAAGATATTGTGCTTCGTTTACCAAAGGGTGGTTTAGTGCCCTCAGGTTCTCTTTTTGTCACAGACAACTATACCGCCAGTTTGCGATTGGCACAGGCGGGCATCAAATCCGTTGAAGAAGGTGGCAACCTTAGTCTTAAGAACGAACAGACACTGCCTCTGAATATCTTTGTCAGTCGTGATGAATTGGCTGAGATTATGGAGGTAGAAGGAAAGATCAATCTGATACTTTCTGAAAAGACCATTTCTGAATCTGATTTCTCTACGGTCTGGAATCCTGCCTACTCAGGACTTCAAATACACCCGATGAGTGAATACACCGAAATCATCACCGATCGTGTTTTCCTGCAATCTTCGGTGGTAGATTACATCGAACGTGAAAACAGTCGTGTCAATCCGCTCTTCACTTACCTTGCTAACGGCATTCGATTAGGAGATACCTTGGTGCCATATTCTTTCGTTACTGCGATTAACGCGTTTGACGGCCATACGCTCCAATCAGATGAGCTGATTCTTTCGGATTATACCGCGCAGCGTCTGCATGCTTCAGTGGGCGACAGAGTTACGGTAAGTTATTATGTGTCTAAGGGTTTGAAAGACCTTAAGACAGATTCTGTCACGCTACGTGTTGGTAGCATCGTTCCACTAAGTCTGTTGGTCGAAGATGGCAGATTAAGTGCCGAGTTCCCAGGGTTGTCGGATGTGGAGCGTTGTACGGATTGGGACAGTGACCTCCCATTGGATATGACTCTGATTACTGATGAGGATGAAGAATATTGGAATCACTATCGGAGCACTCCTAAAGCCTTGTTGCCTTATAGCTTGATGAAAGACATTTGGAGCAATGATTATGGTACGGCTACAGCATTGCGAGTTTCAGACCATCCAGCGAAAGTCGAAGGCTTGCAACTTTCGATGTTCGATGTGCAAATCGTCCAACCACGTGAGAGTGGATTGTATGCAGCTAAAAACGGAATAGACTTTGCCAGCCTGTTCCTTGCATTAGGTTTTTTCATCATCATTTCTGCCTTGCTCTTATTCGTCAGTCCCCTCAGCGAAATGTTGTGGCAGCGTAGGGGAGAGGTACAACTTTTCAAGGCCTTGGGATATACAGACAAGCGCATCATAAAGAATCTATGGAACGAAGCATTGCCTGTTGTGTGTGTGGCCACTATAATGGGTGTGATTGTTGGCATTCTGTACACCTCCATCGTTATGTGGTTATTGGGCAATATCTGGCAAGGAGCCACCCAAACATCGCACTTAGGTATTTATATTGATGGAGTTTCTGTCATTGTGGGCGTAGTTATCAGCATCGTCGTCATAGTGGGATTACTCTGGTATCAGATAGCGAAAGCCGTTCGGACAGATGGACGGTCTGAACAAATAGAGCATCATCGTGGAATACGAATCTGGGTATCTGCTTTGGGCTTCACGGTTCTATCGATCGTCGTCTTCATTGTGAATATCCTTATCGTAAACTCACTCTATCTCTTCGTACTGTTAGGCATTTTGTTGGTTGTCCTTGCAGGACTGTGGGGAGAATATTACATTACCCGTAAAAGCAAGCCAGAAACTAATGCTTTTACGCTTGAGAAACAAACGTTTGCTACGCTTTTCTACCAAATGAAACAACTGAGAGGTGCGTATTATGCCCTGGCCTTTGGTGTCTTTACTATTTTTGCTGTAGGATTGAATCGGCAACAGGTGACAGATGCTCAGAAGCCAACCAATGCCACGGGTGGGTATTCATTGTGGGCAGAAACCACGGTACCTGTCTATTATGATCTGAACACTGCCGAAGGACGTCATCAACTGTCGCTTGATGCACTACCATCTGGAATCTCTATTATGCAAACCCTTCGGTTAGGTGCTGATGATGCCAGTTGTCTCAACCTCAACAAAGTCACACAACCAACCATTTTAGGAGTGGATATGGAGCAACTGCAGCACAGTACTTTTGAGATACTCCAAGGAGATATGGCCTTCACTGATTATTCAAAAACCAATGGAGATGCCTATCCGGTACTTGTAGATCAAGAATCCTTGATGTGGAGCTTAGGCATGACGGTTGGCGATACCTTGCATTATCAGAAAGCGAATGGCCAGCCTGTGAACTTCATTATCGCAGGAGCATTGGCAACGGGTATCTTCCAGGGCTATGCGCTGATGGACAAGCAGCTATTTAAAGAAGTGTGGCCAGAGATTTCCGGATCGGAGGTTATGCTTATCAAAACCGAACAATCTCAGGAAGTAAGCACTTTGCTCTCGCAAGCGCTCAACGAATATGGCATACGTGTGATGACTACGGCTCAGCGATTGAATACTTTCAATGAGCTGGTCAATACCTATTTGAGCATCTTCCTTTCGTTAGGAGGCATTGGCATCTTGCTTGGCATCTTGAGCTTCATCATCGTTATCCGTAAGAATCTATTGGTTCGCCAGTCGGATATCCGATTATACAAAAGCATTGGATATGCCCCCAAGCGTATAGAAGGATTGCTGTTCCGTGAGAATGTCTTGCTGCCACTTTATGCCGTTTGTAGCGGTACTGTAGCAGCTCTGTTGAGTACATGCAATAACTTTAGCCATAATGACTGGATGACGTGGTTGCAGAGTTTGGCTTTCATGGTGTTGTTTATCGGACTTATTTGGTGGTTCGTCAAACGTAATTGTCACCATGCTGTTGTGGAATCCTCCACCCAAAATGTAGAATGACATGAAGATAGTGTTCATCATAACGAGTTCAGGGGATGCCTATTACTGTGGCAACTGCTTCCGTGACAACCTCATGGCACAAGCCATGAAGCGTGCTGGTCATCAGGTAGTTATCATGCCCATTTATCTGCCACTGAGACAGAAGGAGTTTCAGGCAGATACGCGACTGTTTTTCCCTGCCACCTCGTATTATGTAGGACAGAAGTTCTTCAAAGATAAGTCGATGCCTGCATGGCTGAAGAAACTTCTCGGAGCACAGCCTTTGCTTGATATAGCAATGTCTATGGCTGGCACCACTACCAGTGATGGCATGGAAGATATGACACTCTCTATGATCCAAGGAGAGGGCACTACGTTCGATGACATGGTGCGTGAGATGATCGATTGGATTGTGACGAAGGAGCAACCAGATGTCATCTATATCTCATCGTCTATGCTGGTGGGCATTGCCAAGGCATTGAAACAGGCATTTGAGAAGCTGCAGATGGAACAGCCCCCAAAGATTGTTTGTGTGGCACAGGATGAGGAAGTATGGATAGATGGCCTTCGTGAGGAAGATGCGGCATTGGCATGGCGTGGTATAGCAGAGAATTTGAAGTATGCTGATGCAGTTATTACCACCAGTCTGCATTATAAAGAAAAGATGGCCAGTCTGTTTAATGCCGATCATGTGGTATATCCAGGATTGGAGATTGCTAAGTATGCTACTACTGAACATCCTGCTGAGCCTACCATTGGCTTTTTCTATCGTATGAATAAGGCGGATGGTCTGGATGTGTTGGCAGAAGCCTTTGTGATGTTGAAGCAGAAGGGGTCTATCCCTGGTCTGAAATTACGTATAGGAGGAGGATATACTTCAGACGACAAGCCTTTCCTTCGAAGGGTGCACAAGCTGTTGGCTCCTTATAAAGAAGACGTGGTGATAGAAGATACCTATGACTGGGCCCATCATGCAGAGTTCTATAAAAAGATATCGGTCATCTGCGTACCTTTGCAGTTTGAAGAAAGTGTGGGCTTGTATCTGTTAGAGGCTTTTGCTGCTGGCATACCTGCGGTGGAGCCAGATATGGGATCGTTCAGTGAGATCGTTGGTAATGCCGGAGTGTTATATCATCCTAACGATGCCAAGCACTTAGCTGAAGCTTTAGAGCAACTGTTCACTACGCCCGGGCTGTACGAACAAAGTTGTAAGGCAGCTACTGCACTATCCGAAGAGAGGTACAACAGCAGGGTAGTGGCTGAGAAACTGGAAGAAATAATGAAAACAATATAAATAATAAATTGATTTTATGCTTATGAGAAAAACTAAACGAATGATTGGCTTGGGCGCTATGGCCCTTTGCCTGAGTGTACTGAGCGCTTCAGCGCAAGACATGACAACCTTCCGTGGCCCTGCACGCGACGGACAGTATGCTGAGACCGGACTGCTGAAGCAGTGGCCTGCAGATGGTCCTGAGATGCTTTGGGAAACCAACGATGTGGGTAAGGGTTATTCCACCCCTGTGATAGTGGGCGATAGGCTCTACGTCACTGGTATGAACGAGAATGAGAATCAAGAGACTTTCAATGCTTATACACTTGATGGTAAGAAGGTTTATACCATAGCTTATGGTAAGCCTTGGAGAGAAAACTATCCTGAAACGCGCACCACACCTACCATCGTTGATGGTAAGGCCTATATGGTAAGTGGCAGTGGTGAGGTGGTTTGCATCAACATTGCCGATGGCAAGATTGTGTGGCGCATCGACGGACTGAGCACATACGGTGGACGTACGGGCCACTGGGGCACCGCAGAATGTCCGCTGGTGTATGACAATAAGGTGATTTACACCTCTGGAGGCAGTCAGACTTCAATGGTGGCACTCGACAAGGAGACAGGTAAGGAAATCTGGAAGACTAAGTCGTTGCGTGCCAACAGTGCTTACATTTCTCCGATCTTGGTGACATGGAATGGCAAGCGCCAAATCATTGGTGGCATCGAGCAGGTAATGTTTGGTGTGAATCCTGACAATGGCGACATTGAGTGGACCTTCACCGACTGGCCAAGTCCTAACACTTATGAGAACATTGCTCCTAACTCTCCACTGTTTAAGGACGGCTCTTTCTTCTTTAGTGAGGGTTATGACACGGGTGGTTACTTGATTAAGCTCAATGATACCATGACTGCTGCTACAAAGGTTTGGAAGACCGACGATCTGGACACTCATCATGGAGGTTATGTGCTCATCGACGGTGTGATCTATGGTTCCAACTGGGTGAACAACAATGCTGGCAACTGGGTGGCTATTGATTGGAATACAGGTAAGACGCTCTACAATACCGGATGGAGTGGTGGTAAGGGCAAGGGCTCTACCGTAGCTGCAGATGGTATGCTCTACACGCACGATGAGCGTCGTGGCTTTGTGGGCTTGGTACGTCCTTCCAAGGATAAATACGACGTGGTGAGCGAGTTCCGTGTAAGCAAGGGCTCTGGTCCCAGCTGGGCACATCTCGTCATCAACAGAGGCGTATTGTATGTGCGTCATGGCGAGTATATGGCTGCCTACAAAGTGAAGTAATAAGTGCTATTTATAATTCATCATTTGTAAGTTATGATTAAGACAAAAGCTCTTTTCTTAGGACTTGCGACTGCAAGCATGGTACTGGTTGGCTGTGGCAATAAGCAGAAAGCAGATACGACTGAGAGTGCCAGTGCTGCGGCTCCAGCTCCCGCTCCAGCTGTTGATATAACGTTCTCACCAGCTCAGGATGTAACCCAGTTCCGTGGTCCTAATCGTGATGGTATCTATAGTGCTGAAAGCGGATTGCTGAAGCAGTGGCCAGCCAATGGCCCTCAGCTGTTGTGGGAAAATTCAGACTTGGTGCAAGGCTATTCCAGTCCTGCAGTACTGAGTGGAACCGTGTATATCACTGGAATGAATGAGGATAAGAACCAAGAGGTGTTCTTCGCTATCGACCGTAATGGTAAGACACTTTACAAGACGCCTTATGGCAAGCCTTGGAAAGACACCTATCCAGAGACACGTTCCACACCTACCATCGTTGATGGCAAGGCTTATGTCATCAGTGGCATGGGTGAGGTGGCGTGCATCAACATTGCTGATGGCAGCATCGTGTGGCAGATAGATGGTGGTACCAAGTATGGCACTACGACAGGCAACTGGGGTACGGCAGAGTGTCCTTTGGTGGTTGACAACAAGGTGATCTACAGTCCTGGTGGTAAGCAGACCACCATCGTGGCGCTGGACAAGGAGACAGGTGCAGAGATTTGGAAATCACGCTCACTGGGTGAGAATCGTAACTATGTGCAGCCCATGCTCATCACTTGGAACGGTAAGCGCCAGATTGTAGGTGGTACCAACAACACCTATTATGGGGTAGATCCTGAGACGGGTGAGATTCAGTGGAGTGCCACAGGATGGTATCCACCTTCAGGGAGGGAGAACATCGCTCCTAATGGTGCCGTTTTCAAGGATGGTATTCTGGTGTTCTCACAGGGCTATGGCATTAACACCACCGCCTTTAAGTTGGCTGATAATATGAAGAGTGTCAGCGTGGCATGGAAGAACGACGACCTCAGTACCCATCATGGTGGCTATGTGCTGGTAGATGGCGTGCTCTATGGTTCCAACTGGGTGAATAATAATTCCGGCAACTGGATAGCTGTGGATTGGAATACTGGTAAGACCCTCTACAACGAAGCTTGGAGTGGTGGTAAGGGCAAGGGATCAACGGTCTATGCCGATGGTATGCTCTACACTTACGATGAGCGTCGTGGTTTCGTGGGCTTAGTACGTCCAACGAAAGATAAGTTCGATGTAGTGAGCGAATTCCGTATCACCAAAGGCTCTGGTCCTAATTGGGCACACATCGTCATCAGTAATGGTATCATGTATGTGCGCCATGGAGAATATCTGGCAGCCTATTTAGTGAAATAAGCATTCGTTAGTTGCAATAATCTTTTTGCCCAGTTAGGAAAGTTTTACTCCCTAACTGGGCAAATTATTTGCCATTGTGTGGGCTTTTCACTACCTTTGCCAATAGAAATTACGAAAATGGACAAGACATTCTATTACAACAGAGAACTGACCCCCCAAGAGCAGAAAGCGCATGAGGAAAAGTTGGCACGTTTTGCCAAAGCGATGGGACATCCCACACGCATCGCCATACTCAACTTTCTGGCTCAGATGAAGTGTTGCTATTTTGGGGAGATTCATGAGGAACTACCCATTGCCAAGGCTACCGTTTCACAGCATCTGAAAGAACTGAAGGATGCGGGTTTGATACAAGGGGAGATAGAAGGTCCCAAGGTGAAGTATTGCATCAATCGTGGCAACTGGGAGATTGCCCGTCACATGTTTTCCACGTTCTTTGCCAATTGTGTGAAGAAGCAAGATGACGGTTCTTGTTGCTGAAGCCCTTTGTTCGTTGTTCGGCATTTTATGAACAGACCACTCATTTCGCTTTTAAATTTCCTTTTTTTCGTCTTAAGATAAAGCCAACAGCTTCTGTTTTATTCTTTCGTACCTTTGTATCAGTAAAACTGTAACTATAAATATATGAAAGAATTTATAGGCGAATCTTTAGGAACCTTTATCTTAACTTTGTTTGGTTGCGGCTCTGTAGCCGTGTCCGTGTTGTTTGGTGAGTACACCAGCATCTTTCAGATAGCCATCGTGTGGGGATTAGCTGTAGCACTGGCTATCTACGTCACTCGTCATTTATGTCCTGCCCATCTTAATCCTGCCGTCTCTGTATCTATGGTATTGGGAAAACGAATGCCTGCGGGCAAATTGCCTGGCTATCTGTTGGCTCAATTTGTAGGAGCGATGCTTGCTGGCGCTATGATTTTTTGGTTGTTCAATCCTTCAATTGAAACCTACGAATTGGCTCATGGCATCGAGCGAGGCACAGCTGCCTCTGTGGATACTGCCCGTATGTTTGGCGAATACTATCCCAATCCTGGCGATGCGCTCGTATCAACGGTTTCTTTGCCGTTGGCTATCGCCGCAGAGGCGGTGGGAACTTTTATATTGGTACTGTTTATATTCTGCTTCACCGAAGATTGCAATGTGGGACGTCCAGACAGCAACATTGCTCCGCTCTTCATTGGCCTCACCGTGTCTATCTGTATCACACTGATAGCTCCACTCACACAGGCAGGCTTGAATCCTGCGCGCGACTTTGGGCCTCGTGTAGTGGCATGGATGGCAGGATGGGGGAGTGTCGCCTTTCCCGATAATGTTGGTGGCTTCTTCTGGGTGTATATCTTAGGACCTATCCTTGGAGGAGCAGTAGCCACCTATTTCTTCACCCTTGTGCTGGAACCAGCCATGAAGAAACATAAATAAATAATTTATAATTCAAAATATGACCAGACTGATTATCGTCGGTGGTTTCCTCGGAGCAGGAAAGACCACATTGCTTTGGGAAACTGCCAAGAGATTTATTAAACAAGGAAAAAAGGTAGGCTTGATCACCAACGATCAAGCGCCTGAATTGGTCGACAGTGCCATTTTGAAACTGTCGGGCCTCTCTGTGGCAGAGGTCAGTGGCAGTTGCTTCTGCTGTAATTTCAACGGCTTCACAGAGGCTATTAAGAAGTTGCAGCATGGCGCGCCAGATGTCATCATCGCAGAGCCTGTAGGTAGTTGTGCCGACCTCTCTGCTACCATTCTTCAGCCATTGAAGAAGTTCCATGGCGCTGAACTGGAATTGGCTCCATTTACGGTATTGGCCGATCCTAACCGTCTGCCTTCTATCCTCGAAGGGGGAAATGGCGGCTTGCATCCAGATGCTGCTTATATCTTTGGTAAGCAGTTGGAAGAAAGCGATATCCTGTTGCTGACGAAGACAGATACTCTGGAACCTGCCAAGAAAGAGGAACTGATGCAGAAACTGGCTGAGAAATATCCCACTTCAACAGTGATGGCAGTAAGCGCGTTGAAGGGAGATGGCATGGACGCATGGATTGAGCAAGTGACCACCCGTAACGATGTGGGTAAGAAGCTGCTGCGTATCGACTATGATCGCTATGCACATGGAGAGGCAGTGTTGGGATGGCTCAATGGCACCGTGAAACTGTTGAGTACAGAAGACACAGATTGGAACCAGTTGGCAGAAACCTTCATCCAAGACCTTGCCAAGACCTTTGAAGCAGAAGGCCTGCCTGTGGGACATGTGAAAGCCATCGTAGAAAATGGCTACGCCTTTGTGGTAAGCAATCTCACACAAGACCGTCGCACGGTATCACTGCGTGGGGATGCAGGCAAGAGCACAGAAGCCACGATCGTCATTAATGCCCGTGTGGAAACCACGCCAGAGCATCTGGATGAATTGGTACGTGCAGAACTGAAGCACCTGCTTGCTGATAAATACGAACAGACTGAGCTGGCATGGAAATTCCTGCAACCTGGTCGTCCTAATCCTACCCATCGCTTTGTAGAGATCGTATAATAATAAGGATATACTTTTTTGTAATATTTTGGGATGTTCTTGCGAATGTCTCAAAATATTTTTTTATGTTTGCATAATAAACTAAAACCTAATAAAATGAGAAAAACACTTTTAATGCTGACCCTGTTGTTGATGTGCACATGGGTTAGCGCACAGACGCCCGAAGTGCTGAGCAGACAGCGCGCACTGGTGCGTGTGAATCAGAACTCTAAGTACCTGCTTATCCCTGTGCAGGAACAAGGCATCAATGCCACAGTGAGCGTCCTGGGTGCAGAAAACAGGGTAATTCAAACCTTCTCTGTAAGGCTGGCTACAGATAAAACTGATTATTATGTACCACTTGAACTAAAGGATGCTAAACTGCTGGATATCAGCGTACGATTCCCTCAGAATGACGAGCGGAAATTAGCCGATTTCTCTTGTTGGAAAGAGCTGAAATTCAGCGATACTTTCGATACGGCAAATCGTGAGACCTATCGTCCTGCCTATCACCACACCCCTGCTTATGGATGGATGAACGACCCCAATGGTATGTATTATAAAGATGGGGTCTATCACCTCAGCTTCCAGTGGAACCCTTACGGCTCCATGTGGGGCAACATGACGTGGGGACACTCCACCAGTCGTGACCTTATCCATTGGGAGCAGCAGCCTGCCATTATTTGGGCCGATGGACTTGGTTCTATCTTCAGCGGTTCTGCGGTGGTGGATAAGAACAATACCGCTGGCTTTGGCGCAGGTGCTGTGATTGCTTTCTACACCTCTGCAGGAGGCGCACAGATGCAGTCGATGGCTTACTCTACAGATGGAGGAAAGACCTTCACCAAGTATCCTGGCAATCCTGTACTGACACTGGATGTGGCTGATTTCCGTGATCCTAAGGTCTTCTGGAACGATGATATCAATAAATGGAACCTTATCCTGGCAGCTGGTCAGCAGATGCGTATCTACTCCTCTGCCAACCTCAAGGAGTGGACGTATGAAAGCAGCTTTGGCGAGGGGTATGGCAGCCATGGTGGCGTTTGGGAATGCCCCGACCTTGTGAAGCTTCCTGTGCGTGGTACCACCCAACAGAAATGGATGCTGGTGTGCAACATCAATCCTGGTGGTCCTTTTGGAGGCAGCGCTACCCAATACTTCGTTGGACAGTTTGATGGCCATCGTTTCACGTGTGAGAGTGCTCCTGAAGTATCTAAGTGGATGGATTATGGCAAGGACCATTATGCCACGGTGACCTTCTCTAATGCACCCGACAACAGAGTGATTGCACTGGCATGGATGAGCAACTGGCAGTATGCTAATCAAGTGCCTACCATGCAGTTCCGTTCTGCCAACAGTGTGCCACGCGACTTGGATCTGTTCCAGTATAATGGTGAGACTTATGTAGGTGTCACACCTTCGAAAGAACTCTTGGCACTGCGTGGAAAGACCGTTAAACAGCCTACAGCTACCTGTGAGATCGTTGTAGATGTACGTAATAACACCCAACTGGTGCTTTCAAATGCCAAGGGTGAAAAGGTAACCATGACGTATGATGCAGCCAAGCAGACCTTCGCGATGGATCGCAAACAGAGTGGGGCAGTGGGCTTCAGTGAAGCTTTTCCTTTTGAGACGGTAGCTCCTACCAATGGAAAGCTGAAGCAACTGCGTATCTTCATCGATCATTGCAGCATCGAAGTGCTGGATGCAGAAGGTAAGATGGCAATGACAAACCTTGTGTTCCCTTCCGAGCCTTACAATACGCTGACTGTGAAGGGTGGCAAGGCTACGATTTATAACATTGAGAATTGAACATTGAGCATTGAACATTAATTTCGTTGATTCTCGGCTGCGCAATGTGAATCCATCCGGATGGGAACGGCGAAGCCGTAATGCTCAATGCTCAATGTTCAATGTTCAATAAAATAATATCATCATGAGTAAAAGTAATAAAACAGCTTTGATACCCTTGATGCTCTGCTTCTTCTGCATGGGCTTCGTGGACTTGGTGGGTATCGCTTCCAACTATGTGAAGGAAGATTTAGCACTGAACGACAGTACGGCCAATATATTTCCGTCACTGGTATTCTTCTGGTTCCTCATCTTCTCCGTACCTACGGGGATGCTGATGAATAAGATCGGACGTAAGAAGACCGTTCTGCTTTCTTTGGCAGTCACAGTGCTTTCCTTGTTTATTCCACTGTTTGGCAATTCCTTTGGCGTGATGCTGGTATCGTTCTCACTGCTGGGCATTGGTAATGCCTTAATGCAGACCTCCTTGAATCCATTGGTTTCTAGTGTCATAGGTGGAAAGAATTTGGCCTCTACGCTCACTTTCGGACAGTTTGTGAAAGCCATCGCCTCTTTCTTGGCACCTTACCTGGCCATGTGGGGAGCCACACAGGTTATCCCTTCCTTCGGATTGGATTGGCGTGCGTTGTTTGCCATCTACTTTGTGGTGGGCTTGTTGGCCACAGCATGGTTGGGCATCACCACCATCGAAGAAGAGCCCATCGAAGGCAAGCCTTCTACCTTTGTGGAATGCTTCAAGCTTCTGGGCACCCCCATCGTGCTGCTCTCATTCTTGGGCATCATGTGCCATGTGGGCATCGATGTAGGAACCAATACCACAGCGCCTAAAATCCTGATGGAGCGCTTAGGCATGACGTTGAACGATGCTGCCTTTGCCACCTCCCTCTATTTCATTTTCCGTACATTGGGATGCCTCACAGGTTCCTATTTCCTGCGTGTGATGAACAACAGGGTATTCTTCATTATCTCCGTGATAATGATGGCCCTCTCCATGTGCGGACTGTTCTTTGGCACTTCCAAGGCTGTGCTTTATACCGCCATTGCACTGGTGGGCTATGGCAACTCCAACATCTTCCCATTGATCTTTACACAAGCGCTCACTGCCATGCCACAGAAGCAGAACGAAGTGAGTGGATTGATGATTATGGGTCTTTTCGGAGGTACGGTGTTCCCTCTGATCATGGGCTTTGCCAGTGATGCCATCGGACAGGCAGGTGCTGTCATCGTCATGGCCATTGGGGTGATCTACTTGTTTACGTACTTTAATAAAATTAGAAACTGAAATAATTGAGAATTGAGAATTGAGGATTGAGAATTACGTTCCGTGAAATTCGGCGACGTCTCAGCATAGCCCAAGCAAGCTTGGCTTCGCCGTTTTACCATCCGGAAAGGGACACACATACTGCATAGTTAATTTTCAATTCTCAATTTTCAATTCTCAATTCTCAATTTTCAATTCTCAATAAAATATTGCTATGGAACCAAAAAGATATGTTGTAGGACTGGGAGAAGCACTGTGGGATGTGCTTCCAGAAGGAAAGAAACTGGGTGGTGCACCCGCCAATTTTGCCTATCATGCAGGCTTGTTCTTAGGACAAGACAATGCGCTGGCTGTGAGTGCGCTTGGAGAAGATAAACTGGGAAAGGAGACCATCGCCTCTTTAGAAGAGCACGGCTTGCATTACCTCATGCCACGGGTGCCTTATGACACAGGTACCGTGCAGGTACAACTTGATGCCAATGGGGTACCAACGTATGATATCAAGGAAGACGTGGCGTGGGACAATATCCCATTCACACCAGAGATGGAAGAAGTGGCACGCCATTGTCGTGCCGTGTGTTTCGGCTCTTTGGCACAGCGCAGTCCTGTTTCCAGGAAGAACATCTATCGCTTCCTCGATGCCACCCCAGAAGATTGCATGATCATCTTCGACATCAATCTGCGTCAGCAGTTCTATACCAATGAAGTGATTCAGGAATCCCTCCGTCGTTGCAACGTCCTAAAGATCAACGATGAGGAAATAGAGACCGTGGCACGCCTCTTTGGCTATGCTGGCCTGAACATGGAGAACATCGGATGGCTGTTGCTTGGCAAGTACGGCCTCCACATGCTGGTGCTTACCTGTGGGACCAAGGGCAGCTACGTCTTCACACCCGGAAAGCTCTCCTTCCAAGCCACTCCGAGGGTAGAGGTAGAAGATACCGTTGGGGCAGGAGATAGCTTCACAGGCGCTTTCTGTGCAGCGATACTGAAGGGACTATCAGTCGAAGAAGCCCACCAGTTGGCAGTGGAAGTCAGCGCCTACGTCTGCACAAAGAAGGGCGCCATGCCCGCATTGCCTACGGCATTGCTGAACAGGATCTGACCAGCTTACTTGCTTTTCTTGGTAGGAAGGTGGAACTTGATGCCAGGCTTGGAGATTTTCATCTTGTGCATATCATCCGTATCCGTGAAGGTGAAGGTGCAAAAGAGGTCTCTGATTCTTCCGTTCTTACGGAGGTGACCCACGGCTTCCGCACCATCACTGTCGATATCCGCGGTGAGGTGCCTGAAGTGCAAGTCCTCAAAGATACAGTCGTCCACCGTGGCATTCACGGTACAGATAGGTAGCTTGCCTCCTTTCAGTCGTCTCTTCTCCGCAGTGCGGGGCTTCGAGATATCCACCTTGAAATCAGCAGTACAGTCGATGGTTCCCAGCACTTTGATGTCCATGGTTTTGCCCAGATCGAACGACTTGGTAACCACCCGTCCCTGCATCCATTTATCCATACCATCATGGGTGATATTCACATTGATAGCACCTGTGTTGGTTTGGATTACCCCATTAAACCGTTCCTTCTTGTAAAGGATATTCACATTCCCCACATAGCCGATGGTTCCAAGGGTGCGGAGCTGTTTCATCATCAGCTTCTTCACAGTGAAGTGATTGATGATATCTTCCGTGATGCCACTTCTGGCAGTCATGCGGTTGATGTGGAAACGTAGGTCGAGGGAGTCCTTAGGTTTGGTCTGCAAGAGATCCCCTGTGGCATCAATCTGCAACCTATCGTCATCCGTGTTGATGTGTATGTCGCGGAACGCAATCTTCTTATCCTCCATGCGCATGTGAAGCGTCAGGTTCAGAGGAATGGTGAACTGATCCAATGGTGGTGCAAAGGTACGCGCGATGTCCTGTAGCAAGGTTCTTCCTGTGATGGTGCCCGTCGTAAAAGCCATTGTGCGCCCCTCCTTCTTGCTGGGAAGCGTCATCTCCGCTTCAGAGACGTTGATCACCGTATTGATCTGCTGCACCGTCAGGTCCTGTATATCCATCTTCTTGAAATTAGTCTGCACCTTGGCATGGATATCCCTGATGTCAAACCCACTCGCCGTATCTTGCGCCGTGCACTCCAGCAGTTGCCCGATGAGCGTATCCTTACTGATGGAATCAATGCGCAGTTTCAAGTTGGCCACAATGTCGAAATGCCCCGTATCAAAAGCCCCATGCTTAGGCTTGTTCTCGTTCTTGCGAGGCAGATGATTATCCGTGCGGAAATGCAGCCCTTGGATGCTGACGTCGCTCTTATTCCCTTCGATGGTGGCGATGGCCTTACGGATGATGGCCTGATTATCCATAGGCCCATGTTTCGTCTCAGAGACCCACGAAACCTCCAGTCCTTGGATTTCCGCATCATCCAGCACGATGCGTTTCTTCAGCAGAGGCAGCATCTCTAAGTCGAGTTCCAACAGTTCCAATTGCAGTACAGGAGGCGTCTCCTTATCGCCTATTTCTACGCCATAGAGCCCCACGCTCTGTTTCAGCAGAGAGATGTTCACCCTGTCCACCTCCACACGTCTGCCAAGCTTCTCCGTCAGCATGGCAGTGGCCTTCTTCATCACTTTGTTCTGTATCGTAGGAGATTCCACAATGCCGACGGCAATAATGAAAAGCACTACCAGTACGGCCAGGATGATGCCTAAGGTTTTTAAGATTTTCGCTAGTCCTTTATGCATAAATAAAAAATCAGTTCAGTTGTTTCACAGGGAAATTGAAATACGTATCAGGGAAGGGTTCATTATCCAGGGTGAAATGCCACCATTCCGAAGAAATGGCATGAAATCCGTGGCGCAGCATGGCTTGGCGGAGGATCATGCGATGCTGGAACTGCTCCTCAGTGATCGTATCGTTTGGCAGATATTCCGCAGTCTCTGGATTCCCCCCAAAGTCGGGATGACTCTCATGGCCGAACCAGTCGAACGTACCCCCCATATCCAGTTCCTTCTCCGTCCGCATGTCAAACAGCGTCAGGTCCACCGTTGATCCACGCGTATGTCCGCTCTTCTCAGCGATATACTCCAGTTCGAAGAGCAACGACTTATCCACATCGGGGTAGAAATACGTTCTCATCAGCGTATCAGGAATATCCGCAGCCCAACGCACGAAGTGGTCCACAGCCATTTGCGGACGATAGGCATCATACACCTTCAGTCGGTAACCCAGCGCCTTCACATCCTCACTCACCGCACGCAGACTGTCGGCTGCCACCTTCGTCATCAAGGCCGTTGGTTCCATATAGCCATCGATACGCCTTCCCACAAAGTTGTACGTGCTGAAATACCTGATCTCCAGAATCGCATCAGGCACCGCATCCGTCAGCGTCACAAAATATTCAGAGCCATCGCTTGGCACCGAAGCCTCTGAGGGGGCTTTCCAACACCTGGAGAGGAGAATGAAGCCAACGAACAGAATCAGCGGAATGAGCAGCCAACTATTAAAACGTTTCATTATCTCTTGTTGTTCTTAGGTTACATACTTGTTTCTGGGTGCAAAAATAAAAATTTTACGCTAAATAATCCAATAATAATGCTTAAGTTTGTAAACGAAACAGAAAAAGAAACCTCTTACAGAATGAAAAAGTATTTTATAGTTATCACATTGGCGCTCCTTTGGATGGGGAGCCTGCTACAGGCGCAGACCCCTGATGAGCCTTTCACCACAGGGAAGCGCTACAGTGTCATTATCGACAATGATTTCATGGGCGATCCCGATGGATTGTTCCAATTGGCACACCACATTCTTTCGCCATCGTGCGACATCAAGGGCATCATCGGAGCCCATCTGAATGGCAACGGACGTGGGTTCTTCAGCAACCTGCAAGGCAAGGATGAAGCCGAAATGTCCGTCAACAAGGTCAATGAATTTCTGGAAGTCATGGGCATGCAGGGACAGTTCAAAGTGGTGCCTGGGGCCCCAGTGAAGATGACAGATCCTACACAGCCTATAGAGTCAGAGGGTGCTCGTCTCATTGTGGAAGAAGCCCTGAAAACCACGCCACAGCGTCCCCTCTATGTCTGCGTGGGTGGACCCCTCACAGACATTGCATCTGCTTGGCTCATGAATCCAGAGATAGGGAAGAACATCATCCTGATATGGATTGGCGGACAGGAATATCAGGAAACGGGTGCCATCGTGCCTCCTGGCTATTCCATGCCAGAGTACAACCTCAATCTGAGCATCGCTGCTGCCCGTACCATCTTCAATCAGAGCGACATTCGTCTCTGGCAGATTCCACGCGATGTCTATCGCCAGTGTATGTACAGCATGACGGAGCTCGATATGCATGTACGTCCTTTGGGCAAGGTGGGAGCCTATCTCTACGACTCACTGGCAGCTATGATGGTGGGGCGTAATGGCCGTTCCATGGGTGAGACCTACATCTTGGGCGACAGTCCCTTGGTGCTGATGACCGCCTTGCAGAGCAATTTCGAGACCGATCCTGCGTCCTCACACTACCACTATGTCACCATCCCCACCATTGCAGAAGATGGCTCCTACCGCTACACCCATGAGGGCCGTCAGATCCGTGTGTACGACCGTATCGATACCCGCCTCATGTTCAGCGACATGGAAGCCAAGTTAGAAGCCTTTGCCAAATATCATAAATGAAACCAATTATGAAAAAGAATCTTTGCATTTTTGCATTTTTGAATCTTTGCATTTTATTCTCTGGTTGTACCAGAGATACGTCCCAGCCCATAAAGCCTCGCATCATCGTGACCTGCGACCCTGAGCTCGACGATAACAACTCCCTGATTCGTTACATCCTCTATCTCACCGATTTCCAGACAGAGGGCATCATCTATACCAGCAGTAAGTTCCATTGGAAAGGCGATGGCAAGGGCACCACACAGTTCAAGGAAGGCAGTGAGTATGCCAACATCGGACTGGGTCCCCAGACCTCTTGGCGCTGGACCCCCACTGAGCGCTTCATCGACGATGTGGTAGATGCCTATACCGAGGCCTATCCCAATCTAAAAGTGCATCATCCCGACTATCCCACACCTGAGCATGTGCGCAGCCTTGTGAAGTGGGGCAACGTAGAGTTGGAAGGCGACTATTCCTACGATACCGAGGGCTCCAACCTTATCAAACAGGTGTTGCTCGATGAGAAACCCGGTCCTGTGTTCCTGCAGACGTGGGGAGGGGCCAGCTCAGTGGCAGCAGCCCTGCGCAGCATTGCAGACCAGTACAAAGGCACAGACCAGTGGGAGGCCATTTATAAGAAAGTGTCAGAGAAAGCCGTGATGTGCATGTCGGGCGATCAAGATGGCACCTATCCTGATTACATCGCCAAGGCATGGCCCGATATCCAGACACAGAGCCTGCGTGGTGGCACGGCTCCGCTCTCCTACATGGCCTTCCGCTCCGTGAAATCAGAATATAAGTATTACCTCTCTCCAGAATGGATGCAGGAGCATATACGCAGCAAAGGCCCGTTGGGTGCGCTCTACCGCGTGTGGGGTGATGGCAAGCAGATGGTGAAGGGCGATGTGTACGACTACTTTGGTGAGAGCGGAAAAACCGCAGAGGAGTTGGAAGCTGAGGGCTACCGACTTTGGTTGCGCGACATCCAGCCTAAGGGCTCTTTCCTGGGTGAGGGTGATACCTTCTGCTACCTCCAGATGATAGACAACGGCCTACGTAGTTGGCAAGACCAGACGTGGGGTGGCTGGAGCGGACGTAAGCAAGAAATGAAGGTAGATCCTAACGCCACCTTGGCAGAGCAGTATGCCGCCATGAGTGCCACAGACGAGGTCATGCCTTACTTCTTCCCCGAGGTGATGAACGACTTTGCCGCCCGTTTCCAGTGGGCAGTGACTCCTAACTATGCCGATGCCAACCATAACCCCGTGCTTACGGGTCCGCTGAGCATCGAGGCAGCACCAGGCGAGAAGGTTACGTTGAAAGCCAAAGCTACCGACCCCGATGGTGATGCCCTTACCCTGAAGTGGTGGCCATGGCAGGTAGGCAGTTACGAGGGCACCGTCACCATCGACAGTCCCACCACTGCACAGACCACCTTCACCGTGCCCGCAGATGCACAGCCAGGACAAACCATCCATTTGATTCTGGAAGCCCAAGACAATGGAACCCCTGCGTTGAAGAAATACCTCCGCACTGTGGTGACTGTGAAATAAAAAATTCCCTCTCCTAAGATAGGAGAGGGTAAGGGTGAGGTATGATGAACTCTGTTTACAGCTCACACCTAAAATAAAAATCCTGTGGAAAGTCCTGCTCCTTCGGAACGGGACTACCTTCTTCATACAATCCATACACAGAGCTGCCACTGCCACTCATGGCCGCATACACAGCCCCCGAGTCATACAGCTGCTGCTTGATCGCAGCGATGCGCGGATGATGTGGGAAGATACTCTCCTCGAAATCATTCAGCATAGACAGCCTCCACGTTTCCACAGGCTCCTTCACGATGTCCAGCAGTGAGCGCTGAGGGCGCTGAGGTGTGATCCCTCTGAAAGCCTCAGGCGTAGAGACAAAGATATCCGGCTTCACGATGACGATCTGCCACCCCTTTAAATCCAAGTCGATCGGTGTGAAGATATCCCCGATGCCCGTTGCGAAGGTAGGGCGACGATGCACGAAGAAAGCACAGTCGGCCCCTAATCTACTGGCATAACTTATCAGCCTCTCCTCAGAGAGCTGTAAGCCAAACATCTCATTCAGCAGACACAGCATAAAAGCCGCATCCGCAGAGCCACCACCCAGTCCGGCCCCAGAAGGGATATGCTTGTAGAGATAAACGTCCACAGGAGGCAGCTGGAAGTCGGCAGCCAACATCAGATAGGCACGCACCACCAGATTCTTCTCCGCAGGTCCCTCGATGGCAGCGCCATACTGCGTGAGCCTGTAAGGCACCCCTGCAGAAGCCTCCAGAGGCACCACCTCCAGCGCATCCGTCAGAGGGATAGGGTAGAACACCGTTTCCAGATTATGGTAGCCATCAGGCCTGCGCTCCGTGACGTTCAGACCTAAGTTTATCTTGCAACAAGGAAATATCAGCATCGTCAGAAAAAAGTTATCAACAGGTTGTTAATACAAAGTTAATAACTAATTATGGATATGCAAGAGAAAATCTGGTTTTTTGTTTTACCTTTGTCCCTGCTAAAATTTAGGAAGTATGCCAGAAACAATCAGAAGATCTCGGACAACCAAGAAAAATACCCCAGCCCCCGTGTCAGATTACGGACGCATTCCGCCCCAGGCACCCGAGTTGGAAAAGGCCGTATTGGCCGCCATGATGATAGAGCGCGATGCCTATTCGCTCGTCAGTGAGTTACTCAAACCAGAGTCGTTCTACGAGCACCGTCACCAGCTCATCTATGCTGCCATCACAGACCTCGCCATGACGCAGCATCCCATCGACCTGCTCACCGTGAAGGACCAGTTGGAAAAGCGAGGCGAACTCGATGAGGTAGGAGGGCCCTTCTACCTTACCCAGCTCACCAGCATGGTAGCCTCTGCTGCCCATGTAGAGTATCATGCCCGCATCATCGCCCAGAAAGCCCTGTCGCGTGAACTCATCACCTTCTCAAACACCGTGCTCTCCAAAGCCTTCGATGAGACCATCGATGTGGACGACCTGATGCAAGAGACGGAAGGCCGCCTCTTTGAGATCTCTCAGCAGAACGTGAAGAAAGACTATACCCAGATCAATCCTGTCATTGCAGAAGCCTATAAGAACATCCAGGCAGCTGCAGGCCGTCCCGATGGCTTGAGTGGCTTGCAGAGCGGATTCCCAGAGCTCGACAAGATTACGGCAGGCTGGCAGAAGAGCGACCTTATCATCATCGCTGCCCGTCCCGCCATGGGTAAGACCGCCTTCATGCTCTCCATGGCCAAGAACATGGCTGTGAATCTGCATACCCCTGTGGGCTTCTTCTCTTTGGAGATGAGTAACCTGCAGTTGGTGAATCGTCTCATTGCCAACACCTGTGAGATTCCGAGCGACAAGATCCGTACGGGGCAGTTGGCCGATTACGAGTGGCAGCAGCTCGACTATAAGTTGAACGCCCTGCTCGATGCACCCCTCTATATCGATGACACCCCTTCACTCTCCGTATTCGAGCTTCGTACCAAGGCCCGTCGTCTGGTTAAGGAACATGACGTGAAGATCATTATCATCGACTACCTCCAACTCATGAACGCCAGTGGTATGTCCTTCTATAGCCGTCAGGAAGAAGTAAGCGTCATCTCCCGCTCGCTGAAAGGCCTCGCCAAGGAACTGGGAATCCCCATCATCGCCCTGTCACAGTTGAATCGAAACGTAGAAAGTCGTACAGGCGACAGGAACACCAGCGGAGCCGATAGCCGTCGCCCACAGCTCAGCGACCTGCGTGAATCAGGCGCCATCGAGCAAGATGCCGATATGGTCTGCTTCATCCACCGTCCGGAATACTATAAGATCTTTACCGACGAGCAGGGGAACGACCTTCGAGGCATTGCCCAGATCATCATTGCCAAGCACCGCAACGGCGCCATAGCCGATGTGAACCTGCGCTTTATCGGACAGTACACCCGCTTCCAGAACCTCGATGACGACCAGATCCCCGATGTCATTCCATCGCGCATGAATGGGCCGTCACCCATTGGCAGCACAGCCACTCCGCCACCTCCAGAGCCAGACTACTATCCAAAGCAAGACCTGCCGTTCTGATTTACCACCCCTCAGGAAGCACGATGTTATCTACATCATGTGCTTCCTCAAACAGGGGCGCTATCTCCTCGTCCTTGAAGCCAGCGATGCCACAGCCAATGCGCGTCACTAAGAATGTCAGCTCCTGATGCTCCTTTGCAAACTGTATGAACTCATCCACATACGGCTTTATGGTCTCCACACCCCCTTGCATGGTAGGTATGCCATAACTCTGCCCTTGCAGACCCACGCCCTGACCCATGATGGCGCCAAA
>JAGCFP010000019.1 GCA_017650045.1 Bacteroidaceae bacterium
GGCTTTCATACGCGGAATAGCCAATGGAAGATATGAGCCACAATGAGGCACAATCACACGCAAATTAGGATAGCGTGAGAGCACATTGTGGGTAATCATATTGGCCACTGCACGCGTGGTTTCAGAGAGGTACTCACTCATGGCGAGGGGTACACCTTTCATCAACTCATCCGTATAGGGGGTAGGCTTATGCGGATGGAGAATGATCAGCGCATGACGTTCATTGAGCACCTCCATGAGTGGATCCAAGACAGGATCGCCTAAATACTGACCATAGACATTGGTAGCCAACTTCACACCATTGGCACCAATGGAATCGAGCGCATAGATGGCCTCCTTGATAGCTGCATCGACATCTGGTAAAGGCAAAGACGCACAAAAAAGGAAACGAGCGCGATACTGTTCCTTCAGAAGGGCAGCTTTCTCATTAAGTTGGCGAATGATGCCCTTGGTCTCTTCTATATCTCCAAAATAGGGATGTGGAGCTGGCATAGTAATCACAGAACTGGCTATGCCTATCGTGTTCATCGCCATCAGATGATCAGTTTCACTCCATTCAGGAAGAGGGAATCCTTCATCAAGTTGCGCACCATGCTTTTCTAACACAGCTCTATACTCTGGGGTAATCAAGTGACTATGCACATCCAATACACCTTGTGCCATCAGACCTGTAGTGATCAGCAGAGTTATTAATGTTAATCTCAGTTCCATAAGTCTTTCCAGTTTAGGGCTCCAAATATAGTGATTCTTTTCGTTTTTGCAAAATTAGCATCTTTTGAAATGTTCCATGTTCATAAAAAACACGAAAAGTACAATAAAATTACAGATTGTTCACTATCTTTGCGACGTTATGAGAAGAGTTTGGTACATAGCCCGTCTGATGGGACTCATCGCACTGCTCTACGCTGGAGTTGCCATACCGCTACATGCGCAGTCGCAGCGTGTCCAGCAGTTGCGCGAAAGGCTGCACCAAAACGAAAGGATACATCGTAACGACAGTCTGCTGACTGAGCGCTATCATCGCAGCAGAATTGACACAATGTACATCACTCGCCCACCCACGAAATGGACTGTTACAGGACGAATCAATGTGTCAGGTGCCAAGTTGGAGATGGAAGGGAAACAGATGGGCACCCCTTTCAAATCGGAAATGAAGGCCGATTATAAATCCACCCTCAGTGTGGCTGTCAATTATCTTGGCGTTACAGTGAGCATGGCCTTGAACCCAGCCAAGCTTTTAGGCAAATACAAGGACTTCGAGTTGAACCTCAACTCCTACAGCAACCGTTGGGGTTTCGACTTTATCTACCAGAATGCACGCAACTTCACGGGTTGGCATCAGGCACAGGGTGCACCAAGGATGGAACTACCCCCAGGAGCCATGACCCTGAAATCCCTGAACCTGAATGCCTATTATGCCTTCAACTACCGTCGTTACTCCTACCCCGCAGCCTTCACGCAGAGCTACATCCAGCGTCGCTCTGCGGGCAGTTTCCTGTTGGCAGCCTCTGGCCAAGGACAGAAGACAGAGACTCATGCCAACTACCAATCGCTGCTCAAGGTAACCAACATTGGTATTGGTGCTGGCTATGGCTACAACTGGGTGCCCTTCCGCGATTGGTTGTTTCACATCTCCGCCCTACCTACATTTATTATCTATAGCCATGCATCGCTTACTGTGAATGATGAACGCATCCCGTTAAACTACCACTTCCCAGAAGTTATCATCACTGGTCGTGGAGCCATCATTCGTCAGATAGGTAATAAGTTCGTAGGTATCACGATGGTATATAATTTCACCAACATAGGCGACAAAGACCTGCTGACCATCCAGAACACTAAGTGGCGCACGCGCCTGCTGATGGGATTCAGGTTTTGATAAGTTGACAATAAATATATGATAAACATCATCCTAAATAATTAAAGATTATGAGACATTATTTGACATTCACCCTGCTGCTCTGCCTTGCAAGCCTGCAGGGATGTGGCCAAAAGGCTAATCAAAGTGAGAATCAGAGCCAGACTCAGGGCCAGAACGACGAGCTGATCTATCACTACCCACTGGGCAATACAGAAGTAGTGCTGCTCAGCGATGGACAAAACACAGGCGATCCCAGTGTACTGGTAGGTGCCTCTGAAGAAATAGTCAAGGAATTCGTACCTACAGGAAAGGCAGGAAGCGCGTTCAACATCTTCCTACTGAAACTGAATGGTAAGAGAATCATCGTCGACAGTGGTATGGGCAACCATCTGGTAGAGAATCTTGCCAAGGAGGGCATCAGCCCAGAGCAAGTGGACATCATCCTGCTCACCCACATGCATGGCGACCATATTGGCGGACTGATGAAAGATGGCCAACGCGTGTTCCCTAACGCCCAGCTCTATATCTCAGAGAAGGAAGTGGGCTACTGGACTGACAAGGCCATTCAGAATTCGCTGCCCGAGGGACAACAGCGCGGATTCACAGGTGCACAGGCTGTAGTAGAGGCTTATCAAGACCATCTGCACCTGTTCACACCAAATGAGGTGGAGCAAATGACTGAGCTCATTCCTGGCGTGAAGAGTATTGCTTCTTATGGCCACACCCCTGGCCACACCTGCTACCTGGTAGAGAATGGCGGACAGCGTTTCTTCATTTGGGGTGACCTGATCAATTTCCCCACCGTACAGGTGCCTCATCCAGAAATCCCTACCCGTCACGACATCGACCCTGTGCAGGCATCCGTTACCCGTGCCCACATACTGAAATGGCTCGATCAGCAAGGACTCACCGTGGGTGGTATGCATGTGCCATACCCTGGCATGGGTAAGCTTATCACTACCCAGCGTGGTCTGGAGTTGGAACTGTTGAAGTAAACTGATACCATTTTAGGCTGGTAAATGTGCAGTCTATCTGGCTATGTTGCCCCTTAGCTTATTTACCAACTAAGAACATTTTATTAGCTTTGCAGAAAAACTTAAATACAATATATATGATGAAAAAGTCTTTTCGTATCATTACACTGGCAATGGCCTTCGTGGCCTGCCTCTCTGCTTCTGCACAAGAAGCAAATTCTTTGGCGTTTCGCGCAGGAACCAGTTCGCCTGAGTTGAAAAACGACAGTGTCACCTTCCGTCTTGTGGCTCCTAAGGCCAGAAAGGTAGAAGTATCTGCCTCGTGGTTGGGTTATAACGCAGCCAGACTGCAAATGGCACAAGGTCAAGATGGGGTCTGGTCTGTCACCGTTCCCCAACCCTCTCCTGAGCTCTACACCTACACCTTCCTGGTAGATGGCGTTTCTATGCTCGACCCAGCCAACGTGATGGTGCAGCGCGATGGCTCTCGCTACATGAATGCCCTGTTGATACCTGGTGGCTATGCTGATGCTTATGCTGAATGCAGCAAACCTGGCAATGTGGAGCATGTATGGTATTATTCTGCTGAGAACAACATGACGCGTCGCATGTATGTCTATACCCCTGCAGGGTACGATCGTAACAAC
>JAGCFP010000020.1 GCA_017650045.1 Bacteroidaceae bacterium
AACAACGATGATGAAGAAGCTCATCAGCGTGTGACCGTTGTGGTTTGATGTAGAAATGAGATAAGAAACAACCCAGTCGGATGCTATGGAAACGATCCTGCGGTTGTGGTTTGATGTAGAAATGAGATAAGAAACAACGAAAATAAATTATCTTTCAAGAACATTTGGTTGTGGTTTGATGTAGAAATGAGATAAGAAACAACGCCTGCACCAGATGTGTTGTAGCGAATAAAGTTGTGGTTTGATGTAGAAATGAGATAAGAAACAACAATATGCCTACGATGCCTCGGTGGTGTACGGTTGTGGTTTGATGTAGAAATGAGATAAGAAACAACAGACCTTGATTTGTCTTAAAAAATTCCCAGTTGTGGTTTGATGTAGAAATGAGATAAGAAACAACTAATCGCATGGAAACATATTCCTTATTACTGTTGTGGTTTGATGTAGAAATGAGATAAGAAACAACTCCACCGATACGCTGTTCCATAACTACAAGGTTGTGGTTTGATGTAGAAATGAGATAAGAAACAACGAAGCCAGTTGGGCAGAGCACATGCGCTAGTTGTGGTTTGATGTAGAAATGAGATAAGAAACAACGCTGGAGATAAAAAAAAGGATGATGCTCTGGTTGTGGTTTGATGTAGAAATGAGATAAGAAACAACAAAAAGAAAGATAAAACGAAAGACAAACAGTTGTGGTTTGATGTAGAAATGAGATAAGAAACAACTAGACACATTCATCTCATCACCAGTGTTCAGTTGTGGTTTGATGTAGAAATGAGATAAGAAACAACCACGAAGCAAGGGACGGCAAGCACATCAAGGTTGTGGTTTGATGTAGAAATGAGATAAGAAACAACATGCCTCCAATACAACGGAAGCACCCAGCGGTTGTGGTTTGATGTAGAAATGAGATAAGAAACAACAATGAGCCTGTAACTCCGTTCCACACCTCAGTTGTGGTTTGATGTAGAAATGAGATAAGAAACAACAGTATAACAAATAATTTGGAATGCTTGTAAGTTGTGGTTTGATGTAGAAATGAGATAAGAAACAACTCCAGACGAGCGCAAGGCGCGCAGTTTAGCGTTGTGGTTTGATGTAGAAATGAGATAAGAAACAACATGGATTATATTTGCAATACAATAATTACAGTTGTGGTTTGATGTAGAAATGAGATAAGAAACAACATCCAGTCTGATTTTCTCAGGAAATCTCGCGTTGTGGTTTGATGTAGAAATGAGATAAGAAACAACAGTTTGTACATGTGGAGCTGTATTTCGTGCGTTGTGGTTTGATGTAGAAATGAGATAAGAAACAACTGTCGCCAATTCTTCGCACAATCTCAATAGGTTGTGGTTTGATGTAGAAATGAGATAAGAAACAACTCATCGGTAAACATGATGTCTGTTACCAGAGTTGTGGTTTGATGTAGAAATGAGATAAGAAACAACCGTGGGCTGTCATTGCTGTAATTAACAAGGTTGTGGTTTGATGTAGAAATGAGATAAGAAACAACGCAGCACTTGGTTGGTTGAACAAAAGTAGAGTTGTGGTTTGATGTAGAAATGAGATAAGAAACAACGTCCACGTGGGAGCAGTTCTACAACCTGAGTTGTGGTTTGATGTAGAAATGAGATAAGAAACAACCTGGAACGGGAAACATTACCTTGTCCTACAGTTGTGGTTTGATGTAGAAATGAGATAAGAAACAACCTATAAATTTACACAGCAGAAATGCGAAGAGTTGTGGTTTGATGTAGAAATGAGATAAGAAACAACTATGCAGCCTTGCGAACACTCGCACATGGTGTTGTGGTTTGATGTAGAAATGAGATAAGAAACAACCACGAACTTGACGTAGTCCTCGCCGATGACGTTGTGGTTTGATGTAGAAATGAGATAAGAAACAACTCCACCTCGTTGATCTTACCGCAGTCGCTGGTTGTGGTTTGATGTAGAAATGAGATAAGAAACAACCGCAATGGGCCAATCCACACAACATCGGAAGTTGTGGTTTGATGTAGAAATGAGATAAGAAACAACGGCAACAGAGATCTTCTTGGCGCTTGATTCGTTGTGGTTTGATGTAGAAATGAGATAAGAAACAACCGACAGGCGCACGGATGTCAAGGTACGTCAGTTGTGGTTTGATGTAGAAATGAGACAAGAAATAACTGGGGTTTGTTAGTGCATAACAATCATATAGTTTATAATTATTTCCAGGACAAATGTATGCATTAATTACCATTTTGCATAATATAGTCCCGTTTTTAAACAAAAAAGCCCAATGCCAGACTCTCTGCATTGGGCTTTATTATTTAGTATAGGAAACTATTTATCTGCAGGATAAATTACCCCAAGCTGCCTGCGTACCTCGTCAATGATCTGCAAGGTGGTGAGGGAAGCAAAGTGAGTATTGATGGCACTCTCACGCTGCCCTGCGAGGACGAGGTTGATAAACTCCTGAATCTCGTAGAAGTACTCATCGTGCTCTAAAGGCACACTGAGATCTTGTTTCACAGCAGCAGGTCCCCTACCCGACATGGCTGCCTGACGAGGCAGATAGGTGACTTGGTGAGCTACATGGATCTGGTCGAGCAAGAGGTTTCCATCCTCACCCTCGATCTCAGTGGGAAGGTTTGAGTTGGCTATCTTGGAATAAAGCACTATAGCATTCAGACCATCGTACTCCAGATTGACCGCTCCTTGTCCATCAACACCCGTAGAGAGCTTCACACCCGAGGCACTGACACGTTTGGGGGCACCAAGCAGCACCACCATGGGATAGATGGTATAGATGCCTATGTCCATCATGGCTCCATTTGACAACTCTGGCTTGAAGGCATTCAGTACCACGCCCTCCTTGAGCTTGTCGTATCGGGAAGAGTACTGGCAGTAGCTGGCAAAATAACGTCGCAGGGTGCCCAACTTAGGTAGCTGCTCCATCACCACCCGGAAGTTGGGATTCAGCGTACTGATCATGGCCTCCATCAGGGTGACGCCATACTTCTGCGAAGCCTCTATCATGGCCTGTGCCTCACGGGCATTGCTGGCCAAAGGTTTCTCGCAGAGCACATGCTTGCCATGACTCATGCATAGTATGGCCTGCTCGCAGTGCTTATAGTTGGGCGAAGCGATATACACTGCATCAATCAGGTCGCTGGAAGCCATCTGCTCCAGATCTGTGAAGGTATGAGGAATGCCATGCTTCAGTGCAAACTCGTCCGCCTTCTCCTGAGTTCGTGAATATAGTGCAACAGCCTCATAGCGAGAATCTTGACGGGCCCCAGTAAGTACCCATTCTGATATTTTACTTGTACCAATGATTCCAAATCTAACTTTCTCCATATTATACCGTTATAATTTCTCTGCCAAAAGGATGTAAGGCTAAGCCAGCCAATTTGAAGTGCTGGTTGCCAAAAGGAATGCCGAGGATGGTGATGTAGAGCAGCAACCCGAAAACGATATGGATGAGCCAAATCCAGATACCAGCCACAAAAAACCATATTACATTCATTATAGTGTTGAGACATCCCCATGAATTATCAACCTTGACCACCTTAGAGCCAAATGGCCAAAGCATCAGTACACCCAACTTCAATGTCTGCAGACCAAAGGGGATGCCAATGAAAGTAACCATCAGCACCAAGCTTCCTACCAGATATCCTATGGCAGACTCGAAGCCGCCAAAGATGAGCCAGATAATGTTTCCTATAAATTTCATATCTACTTAAGGTGTATAAATCAGTTTCTTTGTCTGCAAGTCGCGTGAGAAGTGCTTGAAGTGATCCCACATCATCTGGGCAGCTGGATAGAAATTCCAATGTCCATAATTCATTACAGCCACCAGTTTCATTAGAGGTACATTACCCTTACGCAGCGTACCAACCTGAACGGTAATGCCCTTGTTGGTCTCTATCACCTGACGCTCAATGTTTGGTTGTCCGAAAGCTGGATCAGCAGCAAAGTCATACTCTTCCACCACGTTCATGCCATTCATGATCTCATATATCTTCCAAGCATTGGTGATACCATTGCCTTTCCAGGTATCAGGCCTTGGGTAACGTATCACCATATCATCGGTACCACTAACACTCACATAAGCTACCTCAACGGCTCCACTCTTCTGAATGGCCTCACTCATCACACCGTCACTGCCGAACGGATTGGCAGAACCTGCAAACAAGCCACCACTCATGGCACCCACTGCTGCGAAGATATGTGATTTCTTCACACCAATGGCAGAAGAAGTCATAGAACCAGCCGACAATCCTTCAGTATAAACGCGTGCAGGATCCAGTTGAGGATATTTGCGCAACAGCAGTTCCACGGTGGTCTCTATACCGTCATGTCCCATGGCATCAAAGTTTGGCTTACCTTGCCACTCCAACTCTGCCACAAAGAATTTCTCCTTAGCTGCCAGTTCTATCCAACCAGAAGTCTCGGCCTGAGTGCGAGGATCGTTGCCATTTCCGTGCAACAACAGTACCAAAGGTACGCTCTTAGGCTGTACGCTCATGCCATCTGGAATGTACTCAAACCACAGATACTTGGTGGGCAGGTAGCTCTGAATAGGCTGTACCACACAGTTGCGTTTCACACCCCACTCTTCCAGGTTCATCCAAGGTTCCAACTCGTAAAGACCGTTCTCTCCAAATTTCTGACCTTCATAGAAGGTGTGATACATGTTATTGAAACGGTAGTTCTTGTTCAACAGTTCCTTCCAAGCATCGTTGAAAATCTCAGCCAAAGTCTGTCCGTTGGCTTCGCTGATCACTACGCGCTGCAAAGGTTCTGCAGCATTGGTATAAATCTGCATGTGAGCATTCTTGCCAGTACGAGTAGCCTTATTGGCTGCAATGTAAGGCTTAGCCACATTAGCAGCACCCTTACCCACGATAAAAGCAGGAACAGGCACGCCACCATCTTTCTGTACCTTACCAGCCTTTCCATCGATGCTTACGATGCCAGCTATCTCACCTGCTATCGGAGCAATGTTCTGATTGACGAAAGTCGCACCATTGCCAATTCCTATCACCTTGAGATTGGAAATCACACGCATCTCATCAATCAACGCTTTGTAAGCATCAACATCGACCTTGGCATCATAGCCTTTAGCACCAGGATTGAAAACGCTAATGCCAACGACAAAGTCCTGTCGATCGATACCTAATTCTCTTATCAGTTGGGTGGCACCAGCAGCATCGACTGCCTGATTAGGGAAAATCAGATAAGAAGGCGCAAAACTACTGAATCGGGCATCCAAATTGGTAGTATCAAGAGGTACCTGTGGGGCTCGATAGGATAAAACTCGCGCATTGTTGCGCATAGGAGTGAAGTTAACCTGTGCCTGTAATGTAATAGCACAGATTAGAGCAACAAGAGTAAAAAATGTCTTTTTCATATTTAATCGTTTTTCATTATATATTGTTTACAAATGGAATAGGCAGCGATGAAAAGGATGACTACCATCCCAATCCATGCAGACCAACGAATTAGTGGCTCAGCTTCTTCAAAGAAGAAACCATAGATTGCCATCAACAACAAAGAAATGAGCAACAGGCTGAAATAGCCTTTTATCTTTCGGCCTTGATTAACTTCCATATAACCTACATTACCTAACAATAGATACAAAAGGTAAGAACTTAGGTAGCAAAAAACTCCAAAACCCAATAATCCCACAAAAAGCACCATACCTAATCCATATTTATGAAACTGATGCACTAAAGTGAAAACAGGAACGTACATCAATTGGGCTCCCATGAGAAAGGCCAAACTATTGTGGAACTTTGTAATTCTTTCTTTATTCATTTGTATTTAGATTTGATTTCTTAGCAAAGGTAATACTATTATGAGATAAAAACAATAAGTCCTTCGGCTTTCGCTTTAGTAAGTCAGTCTTTCTTCATAATGTACTGCTTGCATATGCTATAGGCAGCAATGAAGAGAATGACTACCATTACTATCCACGCTGACCAACGAATTAGTGGCTCAGCTTCTTCAAAGAAGTACATGTAGCCAATCATCAACAATAACGAGATTACAAAGAGAGAGAGAAGCCCCATAATTCTACGATTCTGGTCAACGTCCGAACGATTCACGTCTCCGATGAGTTTATACAACAAAAAAGCCTGAAAAAAGCAAAATGCAGAAAGCCCAATAAATGCAATAAAAAACCAAATACCCATTCCTTCCATCTCATGCACGAAAGTAAAAATAGGCACGTAACTCATTGGTACCGACATAGATGCAGCCAGACTATCATTAAACTTTCTAAAACTTTCTTTATCTCTCATAACCACTATAGTTACTTATTCTGTGCAAATATAACTATTCTCATAGAAAAAGCAATATTTCTAAAAAAATAACACTGCAAGTGGTACAATTCTAGTTTTATTTATTACCTTTGTGGCGCTTTCATAAAAATGAGAACTATTTTGCGGTAATAGCTCAGTTGGTAGAGCATTGGCTTCCCAAGCCGAGGGTCGCGAGTTCGAGTCTCGTTTACCGCTCAAGCATATAGCCTTTCCCATTTGGAAAGGCTTTTTCCTTTATATAAACATCATTCTATAAATAAATTACTTATCTTTGCAGTCAATTAACAGAACTACCATGCGAAAAATCATCCTCATTACTGGTGGAGCACGCTCTGGCAAGAGCACGTATGCAGAGAGTCTAGCATTGCAGCACTCTCCTAACCCCATGTATCTGGCAACCGCTCGCATTTGGGACGATGAGTTCAGAGAGCGCGTGAGGCTGCATAAGGAACGCAGAGGACCAGAATGGACTAACATCGAGGAACAGAAATGGCTGAGCCAGCATGACGTCACTGGACGTACCGTGCTGATAGATTGCATCACGATGTGGTGCAACAATTTCTTCTTCGACCTGAAGGATGAGGTGAACGCTACGCTGGAAGCTCTAAAAGCAGAATTCAACAAGTTCACTGCACAGGAAGCAACCTTCATCTTCGTGACCAATGAGATAGGAATGGGTGGTGTGAGCATGAACGAAGTTACCAGAAAGTTCACCGACCTACAGGGTTGGTTCAATCAATACGTGGCTGCCAAGGCCGATGAGGTGGTGCTGATGGTCAGTGGCATCCCTGTAAAAATAAAAGGATAAGAAGATGTTAAAATCATTTCACATAGAAGCTCCAGACGAGCATATTAAACCCCTGATAATAGACAAGATAGACAATCTTACTAAACCAAAAGGTTCACTGGGAACCTTGGAGGAAATTGCACTGCAGGTAGCCTTGATTCAGCAAACATTGGAACCTGTACTGAGGAAGCCGCAGAACATTCTCTTTGCTGCAGATCATGGTATCTTGGAAGAAGGGGTGAGCCCTACACCTCGTGAGGTAACTTGGCAACAGGTGCTGCACTACACGCGTGGAGGGGCTGGTGTGAATGTGTTCTGTGAGCAGCATGGCTTTGGATTGAAGGTGGTGGATGCTGGCGTGGACTACGACTTCCATGGTCACCCTGGAGTAATAGACTTGAAGGTACGTCGTGGAACGCGCAACTTCCTGCACGAATCTGCCATGACGATGGAAGAGCTGGAACTTTGCTTTGAACGAGGGGCTCAGATTGTTCGCCAATGCATCACCGAAGGCAGTAATATGCTGAGTTTCGGGGAGATGGGGGCTGGAAACACCTCTGCTGCATCGGTTTGGATGCACTGCTTCACTGGCATACCTTTGGAAAAGTGTGTAGGTGCTGGCAGTGGACTAAATCAAGCTGGAGTGCAGCATAAATTAGAGGTTCTTCAGCAAGCATTGAACAATTATAAAGGAAATGGTTCAGTATTGGACATTATGGCTTACTTCGGTGGTTATGAACTGGTAATGGCGGTAGGTGCTATGCTTCAAGCAGCTGAGAGCCGTGTGCTGATACTGGTGGATGGATTCTTGATGACTGCCTGTATGCTGGCTGCAGCACAGCTCTATCCTGAGGTGACACGCTATGCCATCTATGGGCATTGTGGGGATGAAAGTGGTCATCACCTGTTGCTGGATACCCTACATGCCAAACCATTGCTGAGTTTAGGCATGAGACTGGGTGAAGGTACTGGAGCCATCGTGTCGTACCCGATTGTTGAGTCAGCCCTCTGTATGCTGAATGACATGGAGAGTTTTAAGAAAACTGACGTAACGAAGTACTTTTAAAATTGAAAATTCATAATTCACAATATATGAAAAGAGTCTTAGCCGCATTGATGTTTTTCACCCGCTTGCCTTTCTGGCGCATAGCAGAAGTTCCTGCGGAGTATTTCAAACGGGTGGTACCACTGTGGCCTTTGGCAGGATGGCTTACGGGAGGCATTATGGCAGGCGTGCTGTGGATCTGCGCACAATTCTTCCCTCTGGCTGTCGCATGGATACTGGCAATCCTTAGCAGATTATTGGTTACTGGTTGCCTACACGAAGATGGATTGGCTGACTTCTGTGATGGCTTTGGTGGTGGTACGACACGTGAAAAGGTGCTGAGCATCATGAAGGACTCACACATAGGTACTTATGGAGTTATTGGATTGATAGGTTACTTCCTTTTGTTAATCCAAGCCTCACATATAGAACTTTCTATTCTATGGAAGATGGTCATTGTAGGCGATACCTGGAGTAAGATGTGTGCAGCGCATATCATCCACGTTCTCCCCTATAGCCGTAAGGCTGAAGAGGCAAAGATTCTCACAGTCTATGACCGTATGACAACTCGTGAATGGGCCACCTGCATCATATCCGGACTCCTTCCTGTGGTGTTTCTACTGCCCTATGAGCTATATCTGGCCCTACTGGCTCCTATGGCTGTCACTGCTCTGCTGATATTACTCATGAAGCATCGCATTGGGGGCTATACTGGCGACTGCTGTGGGGCAACTTTCCTGCTTAGTGAGTTAAGTTTCTACCTCATCTGCCTATCCATAATTCATAATTTGTAACTTATAATTATAGATGGAAATCGTATTAATCAGACATACTTCAGTGGACGTACCTCAAGGCACTTGCTATGGACAAACTGACGTTCCTGTAAAAGCGACCTTTAAGCAAGAAGCTACTGTGACTAAGGCCAATCTACAATCTTTTGAGCCTTTTGATAAGGTCTTTTGCAGCCCTCTGACCCGATGTGTGGAATTAGCCACCTTTTGTGGATATGCCGATGCCCAGCGTGATGACCGCATTAAAGAAATCAACTTTGGAGAATGGGAGATGAAGCTTTTTGATGCCATCAACGACCCTCGTATGCAAGAATGGTTTGATGATTATCTCCATGTAGCTCCCACTGGCGGAGAATCATTTTTGGAACTATACCAGCGTGTAGCTGCTTTCCTTGACGAGTTGCGGACAAAATCATATCAACGTGTGGCTGTCTTTGCACATGGCGGTGTATTGCTTTGTGCCCAGATCTATGCTGGGGTGGTCAAGATAGAGGAAGCTTTCAGCGCACTAACGCCGTATGGAGGGGTGATAACATTAGAATTGAAAAGTAAATAATGAATACAACAAAACAAAACTGGCAAGGTATCTTGGCATTGAGTCCATTGGCAGTATTTCTCTGCCTATACTTGGTGACATCACTGTGGTTGGACGACTTCTACGCAGTTCCCATCACTGTGGCATTCCTTGTTTCATCTATTTACGCCATAGCTGTTACCACCAACCTGCGTCTTACTGACCGTATCCATAAGTTCTCTGCGGGTGCAGCCGACAAGAACATCATGCTGATGGTATGGATCTTCATCATGGCAGGAGCCTTTGCTCAGAGCGCCAAGGCCATGGGAGCCATTGATGCAACGGTCAACCTCACACTCTCCATACTACCCAGCCAGTTTCTCTTAGGAGGCATCTTTTTAGCTGCTTGCTTCATCTCTATATCTATAGGCACCAGTGTGGGAACCATAGCAGCACTTACTCCTGTAGCTATCGGACTGGCAGAACGCACAGGTATAGACCTACCCTTCATGGTGGCTCTGGTTGTAGGTGGTTCTTTCTTTGGTGACAACCTCTCATTCATCAGTGATACCACCATTGCTGCTACCACTACGCAGCATTGCCAAATGCGTGACAAGTTTCGAGTGAACATTCTAATCGTATTACCTGCTGCCTTGATTGTGTTGGGAATCTATTTTGTACATGGGTTTTCTCTCCATGCTACTCCAGAAATAGGTGCTATCCAATGGGTAAAGGTCATTCCTTACTTATTAGTACTTATCACTGCCCTGCTGGGCATGAATGTGATGGCTGTACTCCTATTAGGATTGATTTCCACTGGCATTATAGGCCTCATCAGCGACATGTCTTTATTAGAATGGTTCAGTGCGATGGGTGAAGGCATTTTAGGTATGAGTGAACTGATTATCGTCACCTTGTTGGCTGGTGGCATGCTGGAGCTCATCAGACACAATGGAGGTATCGACTTTATTATCGAAAAACTTACCAGACGCATTAACGGTAAGCGTGGAGCAGAGTTCACCATTGCAGCACTGGTAAGCGTCGCCAATCTTTGCACAGCCAACAATACCATTGCCATCCTTACGACTGGCCAGTTGGCAAGGAATATTTCTGAGAAATATGGACTGAATCCTAAACGTGTAGCGAGTATTTTGGACACATTCTCGTGTTTAGTGCAAGGTATTATCCCCTATGGAGCCCAGATGCTTATTGCCGCAGGACTGGCACAAATCTCTCCTGCATCTATCATTGGACACCTGTATTACCCACTTTGCATGGGTATTTGTGCCATTTTTGCCATAATTTTCAGGTATCCGCGAAGATTTACCCGACAATAATTTGTACACCTAAAATAAAATAGTTACCTTTGCGCCCGCTATTATGGATTAGTAGCATCAGTTATCAAATTAATTAACTTAAAACAAATTATTTTAAATGGCAACAAGAATTAGATTGCAAAGACACGGTCGTAAAGGCTATGCTTTCTACGGCATCGTGATTGCGAACTCACAAGCTCCACGTGATGGACGCTTCATTGAGAAGATCGGCACTTACAACCCAAACACCGATCCTGCCACCGTTGAATTGAACTTCGAGCGCGCTCTGTATTGGGTTATGACAGGCGCACAGCCAACCGACACTGTTCGCAGCATCCTTTCCCGTGAAGGTGTGTACATGATGAAGCACTTGCTGGGTGGTGTTAAGAAAGGCGCCTTTGATCAGGCTACCGCTGAGGCAAAGTTCGAAGCATGGAAGCAGAGCAAGGCAGCTGCACTGAGCGCAGCCAAATTGAAGGCTATCGACGCTAAGAAAGCTGTGGGCAAAGCTCGTCTGGAAGCAGAAAAGAAAGTAAATGAGGCTATGGCTAAGGCCCTGGCTGAAAAGAAAGCTGCTGAAGCTGCCGCCAAGGCTGCAGAAGAGGCTGCAAAGGCTGCTGAGGAAGCTGCTGCAAAGGCTGCAGAGCAAGCTCCTGTGGAAGCACCTGCTGCTCCTGAAGCACCTGCTGCAGAATAACAGCAGTATTTTTACAAAAATTGGGATTAAAACTATAAATCCTCTCTGTCAAGCAGACAGAGGGGATTTTTCATTCAAGCATCCTTTCTTTAATGAATCGCGAAAAGGAAATATACAAAGTTACTCTCGTTGGCAGTGTGGGAAATGTAGCCCTGCTGACGTTCAAGTTCATTGCAGGTATATTGGGCAATAGTGCTGCGATGATCGCAGATGCTGTTCACTCACTTTCCGACTTTCTGACAGACATCGTAGTACTGGTGTTCGTCCATATCAGTACCAAACCACAGGATACATCCCACGACTATGGACATGGAAAATTCGAAACCATCGCCTCCTTCCTAATTGGATTAGCCTTAATTGCTGCAGCTACTGGCATCATTATCTCGGGAGGTATGGAATTAATCGCATGGCTTAAAGGAGAGCCTCTGGAATCACCAGGCTTGCTAGCTTTGTGGGCAGCTCTGTTATCTATAGCCATCAAAGAAATCCTTTATCACTACACGGCTCATCGTGGGAAAACCTTGGATTCGCAGGCCATGATTGCCAATGCATGGCATCATCGCAGTGATGCACTCTCCTCCATCGGTGCAGCCATAGGCATCGGCGGTGCCATCCTATTAGGCAACCATTGGGCTGTACTTGACCCTCTGGCTTCTATTATCATCGGAATTATGCTCATCAAAGTCGCCATCGAATTACTGAAGACAAGCATAGGAGAACTCACAGAATGTTCTTTGTCTGTAGAAACTGAAGAGGAAATTATCCACCTCATCCAGTCCTACCCTGATGTACAGCAGCCACATAACCTTCGTACTCGCCGTATTGGCAACCGCATTGCCATCGAAGTCCACGTGCGTATGGATGGAGATTTGCCCTTAAGCCAAGTTCATGACCGCGCCACGTCCATAGAACATAAACTGAAGGAGCGCTTTGGCCCTCAAACGCATGTCACCATTCACATGGAGCCTGTAAAATAGAAAAACTATAAATGAACTTTGTATATTAGATTGAAAAACAATACCTTTGCACCATATTAATAAAAAACAGAAGAAGCAAATGAAGAAAATGTTATTCCTCGTTGCAGCAGCAGCCATGTTCGCAGCCTGCAGCAACAATTCAAATGGTTATGTCATCAATGGTACCATCGAAGGAGCTGCCGATGGTGACAGCATCTACATTATGAATTTGAACTCACAGAATCCTGTGGCTACCAATGCTGCCGTCATCAATGGTGGTAAGTTTACTTTCAAGGGCGTTCAAGATAAAGCCGAAAATACTTACATTGCCTATAAGATTACCGACCCACAGGTGCGCAAATATGCGAACTTCTTCCTAGAGAACGGCACTATGACTGCCTTTTTAGGCGAAGATGACAATTATGTAAAGGGTACTCCAAACAACGATGCCTTTGAGCAATACAAGAATGAAATTGCAGCAATGACTGACAAGATAGAGGCTATAGAAGCTCAGATGCAGAATGCCAGCGATGAGCAGAAAGAAAAGCTTAATGAGCAGATTGACAGTATGATGGATGAATACTTCAAGATCTTCGATGACAATATTGCCAAGAATATCACTAATCCCGTGGGTGTAAGCATCTTAAAGTCATACTACTACCAGATGGAAACTGAGGCTCTTGCCGCTGCAATGGAGAAGATTCCTGCCGACCTGATTGAGGGGGATGAACAGATGGAACAAATCAAGGAAGTGGTGATGAAGAAACAGGCGACAGCTCCTGGCAAGAAGTTCATCGACTTCGCTATGAAAACTCCTGATGGGAAGGATATTAAACTCAGCGACTATGCCGGTAAAGGCAAGCTGGTACTTGTGGATTTCTGGGCCAGTTGGTGCGGTCCTTGTCGTGTAGAAATGCCTAATGTGAAAGAGGCCTATGCCAAGTACAAGAATAAAGGCTTTGAGATTGTTGGTGTGTCATTGGATCGTAATGAAGCTGACTGGAAAAAGGGTATTGAAGAACTTGGCATTACTTGGCCACAAATGAGTGATGTGAAGTATTGGCAATGTGAAGCTGCCGAAATCTATGGTGTTCAAGCTATCCCTGCCACGGTTTTGATTGACAAGGACGGTACTATTTTGAAACGTGACCTACGTGGTTCAGAGTTGGCAGCCGAACTGGAAAAGCTGTTAGGTTGAGAAATGAATGATTGTCAGGTATTCTGACCATAATACGCTGATAAAACTACACATCTTGAATTTGAGGATTGAGAATCGAGGATTACTCTGCTGAGTGTCTTCAATTCTCAATCCTCAATTTATAAAGTCTCACCAGTTCTTCATCCACTTGCTCCTGGATACGCTGATAGACTGGTTCTGAAAGGTGACGCATCTCCTCCTTCAGATGTGGTGAAAGTGATATAATAGTTGTACCACTGTTCTGGATGGTAGCAATGCGCGATGCAATGCGGGCATCGCTTTGTTCTCGGGCATAAGCCTTAGCTGTTTCAGATGCTTGACGGATAATCGTTTGCTGGGATTCAGACAATTTCTTCATGAATTTTTCACTGACTATCAGTGAGATAAGGTGAGGCAAATGGTTGGTTTCCACCACATAGTCCTGCTGCTCATAGAGCTTATTGCTCACCACCACCTCATACGGATTCTCTTGCGCATCGATGGTGCCTTGCTGCAAGCCGATATACACCTCAGAGAAAGTCATGGGTGTAGGATTAGCTCCCAACTGCTTCCAGAACTGCAGATGATAGGGGTTCTCCATCGTACGTATCTTCTGCCCCTTGAAATCATCCAATTTTTGCACCCGTTCATTGGTGGTCAGCACTCGAAACCCCTGATCAGCATATCCTAAAAGTTCATACCCGCCTCGCTGATATACCTTACTGATGCGCTGCAAGAAAATAGGATTATCCACCACTCTACGCACATCACTGATGCTGTCGAAGAGCACAGGCATGTCGAATACCGCAATGTCGGGCATGAAGGTCACCTGCGGAGCTGTATTCTGCACCACGAAGGGAATGTCACCATCCTTGCACGATTCTAAGAGTTCGCGATCACCACCCACCACACTATTGGCATAGACCTGAATCCTCATCTTCCCATCACTGAGACGCGATACCTCTTCAGCGAACTTCTCGGCAAATAGCTGTGTCACTGTGTCATCAGGACTGCTAGTGCCTAATGGCCATGCATAGCGCTGAATGCTATCAGTACAAGCTGCAAAGCCAAAGACCAAGAGAAGCAAGCCATATTTCAACAACCTCAGTTTCATAGCAACAACAGACTAATGGATGGAACGAATGTAATGAGCAGCAACGCCAGCAAAAACATCCCAATCATGGGCACAGCCTTGCGGGCAATGCTTACCACTGGAATCTTGGTCAGAGAACTGGCCACAAAGAGATTGACCCCAATAGGAGGAGTGACAAAACCTATGGCAAGATTTACCACCATCATCACGCCAAAGTGCACTGGATGCATACCCACAGCAGTAACTATAGGCACTAAAATAGGCGCCAGAATCAAGATGGCAGGTGTGGTGTCCATCACCATGCCCACTAAGAGCAAGAAAGCATTGATGATTAGCAACAGCACCACATAGTTAGTGAAATTACCTAATATCCATGTACTGAGCATCTGTGGCACCTGCATCAATGTCAAGACACGAGAGAAAGCAATGGAAGCTGCCAAGATAAAGAGAATGGGTGCATAGGTACGCATGGCCTCACTGAGGATGCCCCACAGTTCCCGCCATTTGATGGTACGATAGACAAACAGACTGATAACCAGAGAGTAGAACACAGATATCACAGCCGCCTCTGTGGGGGATGCCACACCACTGTAAATGGCACCCAACGTGATTACAGGACTTAATATGGCCCAGAAACTATCGAGAAATACCTTCCAGAACCCTCGTTGTCGCAGTTCCACCATTTTGCGCCCAATCTTCACCCTATCCTCTCCGTGACGCTTGCAGTAAAACCAAGCATAGCCAATGAGTAGAAATCCAATCATCAAACCTGGTACAATGCCCGCAATAAACAACTGGCTCACTGACTGCCCCGATGCCAAGCCATACATAATGAACGGGATGCTGGGAGGAATGATCACCCCTAATCCACCTGCAATGGCCACCACGGCCGTAGAGAAATCTTTCTCATAACCTAAATCTATTAATAAAGGGATAGTCATGCTTCCCACTGCAGCTACTGTCGCTGGTGCCGAACCTGAGATGGCTCCATAAAATAAACATGTGATGATCACTGCTGCAGGAATGCCTGCCGTTCGACGACCAAGGAAATAGGAAAACACATCAAACAACTTTGTAGAAATCTTACCATGCGCCATCAAAATGCCAGCCAACACAAACATGGGCACTGCAAGGAGTGGAAAACTGTCGATACCTCCCACCATAGAACGGATGACAAAGCTGGCCGATGCAGTGAACGAGGGATCTGTCATGCCTGGAAGCACTGACACGATGCCCAGTGACACCGCAATGGGAATGGCCAATACGATGAAGAGGAAGAACAGGAGGAATATGATCAAGGCTGACATTTACTTAAATTGAGGATCGTTTAAAACTAAATGAGGAGTGCTTCACGCTCTTAAGTTCTTCGTAATTGCGATGTTCCTCGTTATAGAAAAAGTTGTGCCACTGCAAAAACCAACGCTCTGCAATGCGAATGAGGCAAAGGGCAAAGCACACCAGCGGTGCCGACTGTACCAGATACATCGGAATACCACACGCAGGACTCACCTGTCCACTCTCTATCGTAGCAAGCAGGTAACGGTAAGCATAAGGTAGCATATAAGCAAAGAATGCGAACTCCACAGTAAGATTGAATATCTTCACCAATGCCCTACCACGCTTGGAAAACAAGCGAATAATCTGGTCGATGCGGATATTGATGGTGAGCTTCGTACAGAGGCTTACGCTCATGAATGCCGACCATACAAAGAGGTAGCGCGTGATTTCTTCCGACCATGAGAGCGACATGCCCAGAGCGTAGCGACAGAAAACCTGCACAATCATGATGACTACCATGCCTATGAGCAAGGCCACCATCACACCTTCTTCCAGATTCTTATAAACATTATACATTGAACATATCTTTCCCTGTCCATAACTTAAATGCTGCAGCCCCCTGAAAAAGCATCATGGGATGCCCGTTCATAAAACGGCAACCTGCTTCACGAGCCATTTTCAAAAAGCGCGTCATTGGAGGTGCATAGACTGTATCTGTCACAATAAGGTCAGGATGCAGGTAGCTTACATCTGGCAACCAAGTGATGCCCTCATAGGGCTTCATGCCAAGTCCTGTGGCATTGGCCAGTACTGCACTATCGTCTATCTCACGACGCAGGGCCTCGTGGTTATTCAAGTCGTAAATTGCAGCCTTACAACTTGTATGCTCCTGAATTTTACGCACCGTTTCCTTACCTGCCTCAAAGAACTTATCCTTCACGTTGAAAATTGAAATCTCTCCTGCCCCATTGAGCGCTGCCTGTATCTGCATGGCAGTGGCCGCTCCACCTGCACCCACGATGGTCAGTTTCTTTCCTTTCACGTCAATGCCCATGTCTTTCAGCGCAGCCATGTACCCAATACCATCAGTACAATAACCCGTCAGCACCCCATCCTCATTCACGATAGTATTCACAGAACCTATTAGTGCCGCTTCAGGCGATAATTTATCAAGGTACTGCCCCACCACTGTCTTGTTGGGCATAGAAACATTCGATCCACGCATCTTCAGCGCACGGATAGCCTTCACTGCATCCTCCAACGTAGTGTTGTCCACCTCGAAAGCCAACTGTATGCAGTCGATTCCAGCCTTTCGGAAAGCCTCCGTCTGCATAGCAGGCGAGTTGGAGTGGCGGATGGGATAAGCCATCAGTCCCACTAGCTCGGTGTGTCCGGAAATTGTAGCTTTTGCTTCCATTTTTGACTGACCTAATTATATTATGTGTGCAAAAATAATAAAATATCTTCAGAACTGGGGGAATTTGGATAAGAATGAATCATTTTAGGCGCTTTTTACGTTGGGAATTTCCCACCCATCTCCAAAGCCAACAACCAACGCTTTCGCTCTATGCCTGCTGCATAACCCGTGAGACTACCATCAGTTCCGATGACACGGTGGCAAGGGATGATGAGAGAGATAGGATTATGTCCCACAGCCCCACCAACAGCTTGGGCCGACATTGATTTTAAGCCTTTCTTCTGGGCGATGTAATGGGCTATTTCAGCATAAGTGACCGTCTGAGCATATGGGATAGCCAACAAGTGTTGCCATACCAACAAACGAAACAGAGTGCCTTTAGGGCGAAGCAATGGTGTGAAATCAGGTTCCTGTCCGCTAAAATAAACATTCAGCCAGCGGGTAGTTTCTACGAATATGGGTAGCCTGCATTGCTCCGGTGCGCTTCCAAGCGTAGAAGCATAATACTGCTGACCATCGAACCAAAGGCCGATGAGCGCCTCTCCATCGCTGGCCATCGTGATGTCACCCAGTGGACTATCGTAATGGTAGATATAATCCATCGCTAAACTATTGTATCCAGCCGCAAATATACATCATTTATCGCTATTTTTAATAACTTTTCCTACTATTCCTTTGGCACGACACACTCTTTACATTACCTTTGTTCTCAATATAGAATGGAAGGTATCATGATAACAGCTCAAGAGATTATCGCTCACATGGAATCGCTGAGAAATGAAAAACAGCGAGAGGTATTGATGGGGTTCTTTAAGACAGGTCCGGGAGAATATGGCGAAGGCGATGAGTTCTTAGGACTGAAGGTACCACAGACACGTGCGATTGTGAAACAGGTGTGGAAAGAGGTGTCACTGGATGAGGTGCCTGAACTGCTACAAAACCAATGGCACGAAGTGCGTCTTTGCGGACTTCTGATACTCGTGGCTAAGTTCGAAGCATTGGCGAAGAAGTCGCTTGAACAGGATGTGAAGTCGATTCATGCTCGTGACGAAATAATAGAGATGTACCTTCGCCATGCAGAGCAAGCCAACAACTGGGACCTTGTGGATCTCTCTGCTCCAAAGCTCTTAGGACGCTGGATTCTACTGCCAACTTCCCTTGGAGATACTGCTAATAAATCCTTTACACTTTACTTTAACTACAAAAGGCAAGTGCTTGATAATTTAGCGTATAGCGATAATCTATGGAAACAACGCATGAGCATGGTTTGTACGTGGGAAACCTCCCATCAAGGCGACCCATCCTGGTGCCTGCATTATGCTGAGATTCACCTCAGACATCCGCATGACTTAATGCAAAAGGCCGTGGGATGGATGCTGCGTGAAATGGGAAAGCAGGTCAACATGGACCTACTACGCAGCTTTCTGGAACAGCATGTCTCGGAGATGCCACGCACTACCCTACGCTATGCCCTCGAGAAGATGAGTGACGAAGAACGTCGCTACTGGATGAGGTGAAGTACAATATATAATTGAATACTTTTTTATAATATGAAGAACCAACTAATAAGGAAACTTAGACATCAATTACTTGGAATGGCGCTTATGATGCTCTGCTGCACCGCTCAAGCCCAAGTTACCGATAATTACCCAGCCGATTATGCAGGTGATCGGATTCGCTTCCACGCTCTGTTTATCTGGGATCCCAACGCGGAATCTGCCCATGTAGAGTTCGACCAGCAAGCCCTGCATTTTTTCCACAAGCTCAGTTATGGCGAAGGGTTTACCTACGACGTACGTACAGAGTGCCCCAATCGGTTGGACAGTCTCCAGCGATACGATGTAGTGGTGATGCTCAATGCCTTACCTCAGGCCGCTGACCAACGCAGGGCTTTCGAGCAATACATGGAGCAAGGAGGTGGATGGATAGGCTTTCATGCCACTGGCTATAACGACAAAGATACGCACTGGCCTTGGTTTAATGAATTTCTGGGATGTGGGATCTTCCTCTGCAACAACTGGCCTCCACAGCCAGCCTTAGTGGAGGTGGACACACAGCAGCATCCTATCACACGCACGCTACCCAAGGAATTTGTGGTTCCAGCCAGCGAGTTCTATCAGTTCTCACCCTCACCTCGTGCCAACAAGGATGTAGAGGTGCTGGTAAGCATATCGCCAAAGAACTATCCTTTCGGCATCAAGGACATCGTGCTGTTTGGCGATTTCCCTATTGTGTGGACGAACAAGAACTACCGCATGGTCTATCTAAATATGGGGCATGGTGATGAAGGGTTCATCGATGCTACGCAGAACCTCCTTTTCACCAATGCCTTCAGGTGGGTATCTCTAGAAGCAACAGAAAGCATCAAAGCGACTAAGGCTAATGGCAAATAGTTTTAATTTTAATACCTCTATGTGGAACAGACCTTGGAATCTTAAAGAAGGCTTCCTCATTGGTGGAGGCTTAATCATTGTAGGACTGATACTTGAACTCAGCATAGGCCCTGTCAGTTGGGATATATTTGTGTGGCCTGCCAACTGCTGGGTACTTGTTGGCTTCCTACTGCTGATCATCGGAATCTACAGTTTGCGCAAACGCATTTACGCTTTCAACTTTTTAGGAAGTTTCAAGGCTGCCATCCCGGCACTCGCCTATGCTGTGGTGCTCACTATCATCATGGGACTCACCCGCCAGACGGCAGATGGTACTGGATTAAGCAACATGCTCACTTTCTGGCCTTTCGTGCTGACATACGTCTATCTCACCGTTATCTTAGGCCAAGTCATACTGCGCCGCTTAACCCACTTCAGATGGCAGCATGATATTCCTTTCATGCTCAACCATTTAGGTCTCTTTATAGCCCTCACCACTGCCACCTTAGGCAATGCTGATATGCAACGACTGAAAATGGTCACTGCTTTGGGCGAAAAAGAATGGCGTGGTTTGAACGAACAAGGCGAAGTGGTGAAATTACCCATAACTATACAGTTAGACCGATTTATCATGGAGACGTATGACGATGGCACACCTCGACGTTTTGCTTCTGAAGTCCAACTATTCACTACCTCTGGAAAGCACCTTCAGGCCACTGTAGATGTAAACAAACCCTTAACTGTGGAAGGTTGGAAGATCTATCAATATGGCTACGACACATCCAAGGGAGCAGAGAGCAATATCAGCATTTTAGAACTGGTACATGACCCATGGTTGCCTGCAGTCTATACTGGCATCTACATGATGCTTATGGGTGCAGTCAGTATGTTTATTTTAGGAGTAAGGAGGAAAAAATCATGATTTGGGATTACTTTATCTATTTCGCATTAAGTGCCCTGTTGTGCTGGTGGATTGGGGCCTATTCCGCATGGAAAGGCCACCCCCGCACTGCTTATGTCGCTACGTTAGCTGGATTGGTTATCTTCTTTACATTCATCCTACAAATTTGGATAACTTTAGAACATCCGCCTCTTCGCACTATGGGTGAGACTCGTCTATGGTATTCCTTCTTCCTACCCTTGGCTGGTCTATTGGTCTATAGCCGTTGGAAATACAAGTGGATACTCTCTTTTTCTGCCCTGCTGGCCACGGTCTTCATCTGCGTTAATCTCTTTAAGCCTGAGATACATAGCATGACTTTGATGCCTGCCTTACAGAGTCCTTGGTTTGCCCCACACGTCATTGTCTATATGTTTGCATACGCCCTGCTTGGTGCCGCAGCAGTCATGGCAGCCTACCTGCTATTTTTCCGCCAGAAAGACACCAGTGAAATGGAATTAGAAATCTGTGACAATTTGGTCTATGTGGGCTTGGCATTCATGACTGTAGGTATGCTATTCGGGGCTCTGTGGGCAAAAGAAGCTTGGGGGCATTACTGGTCGTGGGACCCTAAGGAAACATGGGCAGCCATCACTTGGTTGGCCTACCTACTCTACATTCATTACCGTCTGATGCCTGGTCATCGGGTACGCTTAGCCTTGTGGCATCTTCTGGTATGCTTCGTCCTACTCCAAATGTGCTGGTGGGGAATCAATTATTTACCTTCAGCCCAAGGCTCTAGTGTGCATACTTATTAAGAGTGACTCCTGTGTCACTCTGGATAAAACGCGTATAATGCGAAAGCCAAAGGAGGGGCAGCATACACTGTCCCTCCTTATTATATGACTTTAACTCAAAGTCAACTTGGCATATCTACCAGTTTCCAGCCCTCACGATAGTTGTGCCTGATAAGTTCACGGGCAAACTCCTGAGCATTCACTGGGTCTGTATAGATCTTATTGAACTTCGGATCGCCATCCACCACCTTGAAGTCGTCTTTCTTTACGATGCGTATTTCCTCATTCGGATTAATGTTGGTGAACTCCATGTGCTCACCATCCCAAGTCAGTTCCTTATTCAAGGTCTGCAGGCGTACAGCCAGTACACCCATCACAACCACCTCATTCAGCGGACCAGATATGTTGAAATTGGACTTAGTTTCCACGCGATTTTCTGGGCTTTCCTTACAAGCACGGATCCAATCTTGCTCATGTCCACCATTCATGGCATTCTCCACTCTGCGACATACCTTAGGTGCATTAGGCACACGCCCTGAGAGCAACCAAGGTTCCTGTCCGTAGCAACTGCAAATGAGCGTATCCTTAGTTCCGTGGAAGATGCACAGACCACCATTGCTTGGCATCAGCTCCTTACCCTCAGGGAATCCTTCTGGACGATCGGGCATAATGCCACCATCATACCAGTAAACCTCTACTTCTGGCATCGCCACCTTTGGCATGTTGTCACGTGCAGGGAAGGTGAACTTCACACGCTGAGAACTTGGGGCACAGTCGGCCAACAGCAACGTCGATGAACCTTGTATCTGGGTAGGATATCCCAACTTCAGTGCAGCTACCACTGGCTGCATGATGTGACAGGCCATATCGCCCAGAGCACCCGTACCATAGTCCCACCATCCACGCCAGTTCCAAGGATGATATACCTCATTGAATGGGCGCATCTTAGCAGGGCCAGTGAAGAGATCCCAGTTCAGCGTCTTTGGTACACGCATCACCGTTTCAGGCGCATTGAGTCCCTGAGGCCAGATAGGACGGTTGGTAGCACACTCTACCTTGGTCACCTCACCTATCTCACCATTCCAGATCCACTCGCACACCAAGTCGGTACCCTCTGAAGAAGAGCCCTGGTTACCCATCTGCGTGGCCACCTTATATTTATTAGCCAACTTCGTCAGCAGTCGAGTTTCATAAACAGAATGTGTCATAGGTTTCTGAGTATAGACATGCTTACCCAGTGTCATAGCATCAGAGGTGATGATGGCATGCGTGTGATCTGCTGTAGCACAAAGCACAGCATCGAAGCTATTGCCTACCTCATCGAACATCTTACGATAGTCCCAATACTTCTTGGCATTGGGAAAACGTGCCATAACGTCCTTGGAGTACTTCCAGTCCACATCGCACAGTGCCACGATGTTCTCTGTACTCTCCATGTTGCGCAGATTGCTGTTACCCATGCCGCCAATACCCACGGCTGCAATGTTCAGCTTGTCGGACGGAGCCGCTACAAAGCCATGACTCTTACCAAAGATACTGGCTGGAGCGATGGTAAATCCTGCCAGCGCAGTAGCACTGGTACGCAGGAAGTTTCTTCTTGAAATGCTTTTCATAAAATATAGATTAATGGTTAGATTGTTATTTACTTTTAGTGCTATGAGACATCAAGGAATGCTATTCAGCAAATCCACCTTACCTTCATTGACCAACTTGAGTACCAACTCTCCGAAAAGGGTATTTGCCCAAGCAAACCAAGAGCGGGTGAACTTCGTGGTGTCGTCTTTGTGGAACGACTCATGCATGAAGCCTGTGCCTGCTTCATTGTCGATGAGCAACTTCACGCAGGTCTTGATTTCCTGATCGTCTGTGCTGGTGAAAGCACGCATCATCAGACTCATGGGCCAAGGCATATCGTAGCCAATGTGGGGACCACCAATGCCCTCTACAGCCTTACCACGGAAGAAGTATGGATTGTCCTCGCTCCACACGAAGCGACGTGTGTTCTGATATATAGGGTCGCTTGTCTCCATCAAACCTAAGTAAGGCATCGCCAAGAGGCTTGGCACATTGGCATCGTCCATCAACAACTGATTGCCAAAGCCATCCACCTCGTAAGCGTAGATCTTACCATACTTGGGATGGTCATAGATTGCATACTGCTTCAAAGCCACTTCCACCTCGTCTGCCAAAGCCTTGCACTGAGTGGCAAGGTCTGAGCGATGGTTCACTGCTGTGAGAATCTCCGCTGCCTTGTTCAGCACATTCACAGCAAAGAAGTTGGACGGGATAAGGAACAGGAACGTCGTGGCATCGTCGGACGGACGGAAGGCAGAGGCTATCAGACCTACTGGTTTCACAGGAGCCCCCCACCCGTCGTTGGACATGGTGTCAAGCTGACGCTCCGTGCGTCGCTGGAAGCGATAACTACCCTTGCCATCACGACGCTGCTGATCGCGGAAAGTTGCCAAGATGGTTTGCACAGCCTTCAGCCACTCTTCGCCAAAGACACTGGTATCACCTGTAGTCTTCCAGTACTGGTATGCCAAGCGAATGGGATAGCACAGCGAATCTATCTCCCACTTGCGTTCATGCAGCTCGTCCTTCATGGCAGTATAGTCGCTCTTCCACTCGCCACCTCCCTCTATCGGACCGTCGTTGAATGCATTGGCGTAAGGATCGATGTTGATGCTGAAGAACTGACGGTTGATCACGCCAGCAATCATCTCCTTTAGCTGTGCATCCTGATTGGCCAACTGGACGTAAGGCCACACCTGCGCACCTGAATCACGCAGCCACATGGCATGAATGTCACCCGTATAGACAAAGGTATCTGGTCGTCCTTCAGCATCGTGACGGAAGTGCACCGTTGTGTCGATGGTATTGGGGAAGCAGTTGGTAAACATCCACGCCAGCTTCTCGTTCTTCAACAAACCCTGCACACGCTTAATTTGTGCCTCCACTGCTTCTGAGCGGAACAGGCGATCGGCAGGAGCAGGACGATTGTCTTTGTAAATCGCATCAGCCACACACACCATCGAAGTTTGATCCAACGTAGCTGCTCGAAGTGTTGGGACTCCCATACACAGGAAAGCCAGCAGGAAAAAGGGATAAACTTGCTTTTTCATCTCTATTTATAATATTTATTTTTAGCTCATCGTATTTCTTTCCTACAAAGATAATGCAATTTTTTTAGAATCATACTTCTTAACGAACATTATCCAAGTACTGTCTAAGGCTATGGATTGACTCCTTATTTTTTTCCTAACTAGGAAAAAATATTTTCTTAGTTAGAAAAATAATTATCCTGTGCGTAGGCGCAAATTTCTATAATGATTGGTGAGATTGAGATTGCTTACATGTATCCCCCACTCTCTGTTTTAGTCTTCACACTTCACAGAGAGGGCTTAAACGCATGATAATTAATAAGTAACAACTGTGAAGTGTACCGTTCAACACTTCACAACACTTCACAAGATAAATCACAAGAGTGTGAAGTGTGGTGAAATGTCTGCGACCACACTTCACACTCCTTATAATCTGATATCCAATTACTTAAAGCCTCTCTGTGAAGTGTGAAGACTAAATACAAAAGTTGGATATGAAAAATGCGACAAGGTCTTTATGACACTTGCCGCATTTTACTATAGAGTTAAAAGAGATTAGGAAAAACCATTAAGCATTCCCTTATCAACCAAGTATTGTAAGGTGTAAACACATAAAGTCCCATCTTCCTTGACGTTGAAAGTAGAGGCAAGCTCATTGAAATTATGAATGTCTTTTTCAGTCACAGGTTCATCATTAATCATATATTTCTTCACTACTACTTCAGTTTTCTTGCCTGTAAGTAAGTCTGTGAAAACACATTTTTGCACTTGCTTAATATTATCAACGACATTTCCTTCCGCATCATAGTAAGAAGGAACATTTATTTTAATTTCTTTCAATTGTGCTTGCGTTTTTTTCATTTGTTCCATAGCAGAAAGTAAATCTTCTTTATTCAATTCAGGGCGCGTTTGTATTTCCTCCAAATAATCACGCATAGAATCAGACATTACATAAGGCTTTATACTACTTTCAGTATTATCTTCACTCTTCTTGGTAGTAATAATTATCACTCCATTCTTTGCCTCATCACCATATAGGGGTATCGCATCTTTATCTCTTAACACACTAAAAGATAAAATAGTCAGAGGATCTATTTCATCAATGTCTTTAACCGTCTTTTGAACACCATCTATGAGTACCAGAATAGAATCCAGTGAGACCTCACCATTAATACTCCTAATTCTAATGGCAGGGCCATTCTTCATTTCCTCCTCAGTGGCAGGGGTACCTAATACTACAGGATCTTTCGTAGATTTGGTTTCAATTTCCATTACCCCCCTCTTTCCTTCTTCACCATACTTGCTGACAGCTTCTTGATCCTTCAATACTCTGACAGTCTTTATTTCTGAAGGGTTAAGGGCATTAATCTGTGCAAACTTCACCCGCTCACCATCCAAAACATAGATAATGGAGTCTCTGATTTCATCGATTCTTACCACAGGTATTGTATCATCATTCAAGGCCATATCCCTTGATTGTAGTACAGAATCTGAATAAGTGGCAATCTCCTCTACAACAGATTCTTTCGCCATTATTTGGTCATCTGCAAGTAAATCAGTAACTTTGACACTCGAAGAAGTAACCTTCTCCACATAATCTACTTGTGTCCGTGCGTTTAACGCCAGACACGCCCCAACGAGAGGTAAAAGGTAGAGCGCTCTGAGCACCCTGCCACGATTTGATTTTTTACGACACATCATAGTGATTCTTGATTTTAGTTCCCTATGATTAAAGCTGTTGGCAACCGAGTAGCCGCTCATGCCAACGGCTTTTTTCACAAGGAGGTATTGATATTGTTTTACGTTATAGCCTTCGCCAAGTACCTGTGTATCAGCTTCATACTCATGCACAGCACGAAGGTCGGTACGAAGCATCCAGATGGCTGGATTGAACCATTGAAGAGATGAAACTAAGTCCACCAGCAACAAATCCCAAGAATGGCAGAGACGGATATGTGCCTGCTCATGACTGATGATGGCAGCAGGGTCATCATCATAGTCTTTTCTCGACAGTACGATGGTATGCATCCAACTGAAGGGAGACACATCTTTTTCAGTGATAACCAGCCGTATGCCACCTTCCAACTGCCTACATTCTCCATCAGAGATAATTCGTAGCACCTTATAGACAGAAATCAGTATCTGCATCAGCACAGCTACTACTCCTAATATAAATAAGGTTGAAAGCAGAATCTGCCACCAAGGAGTGGTGACTACTGTCTGCTCTATCATAGGCAGCACTCCCTCTGGAACATGAAAGTTCAGTGGTGTGGGCTCCACCTCTACAGTCCGATGAATGGTTATGCGGAATAGTGGCAAGAGCAACGAACCTACAGCTGTGCAGAGCAACACCACTCTATTAAGTCGATGAAAGGTCTCCTTGCTCAACAGTAACCTATAGAACATATAGAATACAGCTAAGATGACTGCTGCCTTCACATCATAGATAATAAAATCCATCATGGCTTAGCCCTCCTTTCCAGCCTCTATTTGCGCAATCAAGTCTTTCAGTTCCTCCACAGTAATTTTTTCTTCCTTTACCAACGCAGAGACGGCCTTCAGATAAGAATTCTCAAAATAGTCGCTGATAAGACTTGTCAGACTGCGCTTCTTGTATTCCTCACGCGTAAGCAATGGAAAATACTGATGGGCAGTACCAAAAGCCTTATGCGCCATAAACCCTTTTTGTTCTAATATGCGTACCATTGTAGAGAGAGTAGTCAGCGCAGGTTTTGGGTCTTCATAACAGTCCAATAATTCACGCACGAACATAGGACCTCTATCCCAAAACAACTCCATGATTTCCTGTTCTTTCTTTGTGAGTTTCCGTTGCATAGTCTTTATCCTTTCTTTATTAATTGGCATTACTAACTAAATCTATCCGCAAATATAACTAAAAGTTTTTTTACTGCAACTAAATCATTTAGTAAATATAAACGATTAATCTTCTTTAACAAAAAAGCCCCAAAGCTCATAAGAGCTCCGAGGCTAAAATTAAACAGAAGAAAAAGATTATTGCAAACGTACTGCGATATCGCAGAATTAAAATTTCACATTTATAGTTTTTAGTTATTCATATTCCACATATACTTCTATAATAAGAATGCAAAAATGTGGGAATACTGCATCCAAAACTAAAAAATGTTTGAGAAATAGGTATTTAGACAAGTAGGGCTGACCTTAAAAGGCCAGCCCTACTCTATCACTTAATGCAACGTCAAGTGTTGCAACGAATTTTAGTTGAACCAACGAACGTAGCAGAAGTCCATACGATGAGGCAGGTCTGCATTCTTAGGGAACATGCGGAAGGCTGTCTTGAAGCTACCTGCGTTTTCAGTCTTATGCTTAAGTTGGAAGGTGAAAACTGAACCTTCACGCTTAATTACCTGGAACGGCTCGATAGAATAAATCATCTGTTGGTCGTTCTTGTCCTGATAAGTAGTCACCATCTCTATGCCAATAGCATCGTCAAGGCCCTTCTCATCAACCACAACATTGACTGTGTATTCTTTACCGCTCTCAAGGATATGGTTTGGAACCTGCTGTTTCTCAACACTTAACACCTGAATCTCATCCCATTTAGAAGCAACTTCTTCCTTCCAAGCAGCGATTTCCTTTGCCTTGGCATAATCATTAGCTGACAATAACTTGAAACGCTTAGCTTCCTTGCAGTAGAACTTGCTGAAATAATCATCAAGCTGACGTTTCATGGTGAAATGAGGAGCTATCTGTGCAATAGAGTTCTTAATAACCTTTACCCAACCTTCTGAATAACCCTTACGACCACGTCCAAAGTAAAGTGGAAGAATCTCCGTCTCAAGCATACTGTAGATGGTTGCAGCATCGAGTTGATCTTGATGTTCTTGATTCTGGAACGTACGCTCCTCAGGCAATGCCCATCCTGCACCTTCCTTATAACCCTCGCACCACCAACCATCAAGTACGGAGAAGTTAATGACACCATTCATCAAAGCCTTCTCACCAGAGGTACCAGAAGCTTCCAATGGACGGGTTGGGGTATTCAGCCAAATATCTACACCAGAGATAAGACGACGAGCCAACTTCATGTCATAGTTTTCCAAGAATATGATCTTACCTAAAAACTCTGGACGACGAGAAATCTCAATGATACGCTTGATAAGTCCCTGACCTGCGCCATCATGTGGATGAGCCTTACCAGTAAAGAGGAACTGTACAGGATAGTTAGGATTGTTCACAATCTTAGCTAAACGGTCGAGATCAGTAAACAGTAAATGTGCACGCTTGTAAGTAGCAAAACGACGACCAAAGCCAATAAGCAAGGCATTAGGATTAATCTTGTCGAGCAATGACATGATGCGTGAAGGATCGCCCTGATTCTTCAGCCAACTCTCCTTGAACTGTTTGCGAATATAGTCTATCAACTTATCTTTCAATCCCTGACGAGTCTTCCAAATAACTTCATCTGGCACATTATAAATGGCTTCCCAAATCTTTTCGTTACTTTGGTCATAGATGAAATTCTCATCAAAGTTGGCATTATAGAGGTGTTTCCACTCTGTAGCGCTCCATGTAGGATAGTGAACACCATTGGTTACATAGCCCACATGATTCTCTTCTGGGAAATAACCCTTCCAGATAGGAGCGAACATCTTCTGAGAAACCTTACCATGTAGACGGCTCACACCGTTGACTTCCTGAGAGGTATTGCAAGCAAATACTGACATACAGAAACGCTCACCCTTATCACCAGGATTATTACGACCCATATCCATAAGGTCATCCCAAGTGATGCCCATCTTGCCAGGATACATGCCCATATACTTACCAAAGAGACCCTCATCGAAATAGTCATGACCTGCAGGTACAGGGGTATGAACGGTATAGAGTGAAGAGGCACGTACCAATTCCAAAGCCTGATTGAACGTCAGTCCCTCTGCCACATAATCCACGATACGCTGTACGTTAATCAGTGCAGCATGTCCTTCGTTGCAGTGATAGACATCCTTCTTGATACCCAGACGCTTCAAGGTAAGCATACCACCGATACCAAGCAGAATTTCCTGCTTCAGACGATTCTCCCAATCACCACCATAAAGCTGGTGAGTAATGCGACGGTCGTACTCACTATTGAGTTCATTATCTGTATCAAGCAGATAGAGAGAAATGCGTCCTACATTCACACGCCACAGATAAGCATGAACAGTAAAGTTCACATAAGGTACATCGATAACCAGATGATTGCCCTGCTCATCAAGCACAGGATCAATAGGAAGCTGTCCAAAGTTCTGAGCCTCATAATTGGCTATCTGCTGACCGTCCATAGACAAGCTCTGAGTAAAATAGCCATAACGATACAGGAAACCAATGGCAACCATATCCACATTGCTGTCAGAAGCCTCTTTAAGATAGTCGCCTGCTAAAACGCCCAAACCGCCTGAATAAATCTTCAATACGTGGTTCAGTCCATATTCCATGCTAAAATATGCCACAGATGGACGGTTCTTGTCAGGTTCCACATCCATATAAGTACGGAACTTGGAATAAACATCCTCCAAACGACGAAGGATTATCTTATCTTTAGACAATTTCTCTAACTTAGCATAACTCATACGCTCTAAAAGAAGCACTGGATTTTGGCCAACTTCTTTCCAAAGAACAGGGTCTAAATCATTAAACAACTCTGTGGCTTCATAATTCCAAGCCCACCAGATGTTATGTGCCAATTCAGAAAGCTTTTCCAATTCAGTAGGGATCTGAGACTTTACATTGATCTCCTCCCAATTGGGATTGTTTACGTTACTAACTCTAATTTTCATTGATATTTGTATTAATATATGTATTCTTAATAATTAATATTGCCTAGCAAACGCTGCTGTCCATTGCGGAAAGCAATGTCGTAAGCCTCATAATAATAAACGATGAAGTGTTTCCACAATGCTTGCTCTGCAATCTTGGCAGCACCTCGTCTACAATCTGTTACTTGTTTCTTCGTAAAAGTAGAGAATGCAGCTATGGTATCTTCTATTTCATCTGCTATCTCATGATAGTTATAATCTGAGCGATGAACGACCTTCACACCATTTAGTAAGCTGTTGTTCTTTTCCATACCCTTTACCCAAAGCCCGAAGCCAGTAAGGTCTGTGGTAATGGTTGGAACATGGAAAGCTACGCTCTCCAACGGCGTATATCCCCAAGGTTCATAATAGGAAGGATAAACACTGAGGTCGAGTCCAATCATAGTATCATAATAAGTCTTATTGATGATACCATCCTTTCCATCTAAATAACAAGGTACAAAGATAACCTTCACACGGTCACCAGGAGCATTCTGGATGCCAACATGCTGGAGCATATTGAGCAACCAGTCATGTTGCATATCTTTTAACCAATGCGTAATGAAAGGCATCGGAAGTGGAGATGTGAACTTATGGTGATAATCTTCCAAACGCTTCTTGAGGTCTTCTCTTGCCTCTCCTACCCAAGCAGGAACGGTGACGAAAGCAACCACCTTCTTCAGGAGGTCTTTTCCTGCTTTCAGTCTTCCCATAGCTTCCAAAAATACATCGATGCCCTTATTCTTATATTCATACCTTCCACCAATGCCTATCAACATGGTTTCCTCATCTGAATAGTCTTCTCCGAAAAGGTTTTGGGCAATATGCAGCATAATAGAACGGGCACGCTTTCTCTTACCAGTGAAAGTACTTCCCTTTGGAACGAAATCATCTTCAAAGCCGTTCATCAGCACCACATCGGCCGATTTATCCAACAATTCCTTGCATTCATTATCCGTGAGGTCACTCACCGTAGTGAAGCAATCCACATGGTGGGCAGTTTGTTTCTCTATGGAATGCTTGGACTGCATATTCAACTCTCCTGCCATTTGATCACCATTATAGGCAAAAAGGTAGTCATACAGCGGTTTATTGTTTCCTGCAATAGAACGGCCAATAGATGTGGCATGAGTCGTAAAAATGGTAGCTATTTCTGGAACTCTTAACTGCAAATAGAGGGCGGCCATACCTGTCATCCATTCATGTGCCTGGAATATGACTTTATCTTGTGGAGTGAGGTTGAAACGATAAAAACTTTCTACCACCTTACCTGCTGCAATGGCAAACATAGATGCTTCATCATAGTCGCCATAAGCGTGCAGAGAATCAACCTGATAGCGGTTCCACATCTCTGTGTAAATCTCATTCTTAAATTGAAAGAAAGGTGTAAATTCTACCAAGATAACAATGGGAGTTCCAGGAATATTCCAACGTCCCACACGCACCTTTAATCCATCATTTTCGACAGCATGTTCTTTCCATGCCTTACAGAGTGTATCTGATTCCTCAAACAAAGGATTTTCTTTATCTTTCCAGAAGTCTGGACCAATAAAAAACAGTTGGTCTCTATGCTTTTCTTGCAATATTGCAGCCCTTGTAGATAATACGGTGTATATACCACCCACTTTATTACAAACTTCCCAGCTTGCTTCGAAGATGTAATCGGGTGTAATCAGTTCTTTATACATGCACTTTTTAATTTGGGTGCAAAATTACTCAAAAAAAACGAAAAAACCGCTCTAATTAGTAAAAATCGACATTCATTTTAATCCTTTTCCTCTAAATAGCTTTTTCCACCAAGATTTCTTGTTACTGTGACCATAACCATAGCCGTAGTGACCATAGCCATAACTGTATCCATATCCATAGCCATAACCATAGCCATAGCCATAATAACTATGATTCTGAGCAATGGAACCGTTAAGAACCAATGCCATGTTATTAAGGCTTCCTGATTCATAGATGTGTTCTATTTCTGGAAGAATACGTTTGTCTATACGTCCTGCTCTTACTATAAAGACAGTAAGGTCAGCGATACGATTGGTTATCACAGAATCGGCAACAATGCCATAAGGAACGTTGTCTACAAAGATGAAATCATATTTCTTTCGTAAGTCTGCGATTAATGTGTCCAATCTTTCGCTCATCAACAAATCTGCTGGATTTGGTGCAACAGAACCAGAAGGAATGAAATCCAGATTTTCTCCAAGTTCATTAGGCTTCAGAATCTCATCTAATTCAGCCTGTCCAGAAAGATATGCAGTCATACCTTTAGATTTCTCGTGCTTTGAGCGGTTGGTCAGCGTACCTTTTCGGATATCCAGATCAATAATAATCACACGCTTACCAGATAAAGCAAAACAAGCAGCGAGATTGCTGGACACATAAGTCTTTCCTGCACCTGAGCCAAAAGAACTGAATGTCACTACTTGTAGATTCGGAGACTTTACATGCATGAAGTCCATATTCGTGCGAATAATACGGAATGCCTCAGAAACAGAATCACGACTACTTTGAGTCACAACTATACTATTCTTAAAGCTCTTCAGCATCTTATTACTGGTCTTAGGTATTTCACCCAAGAATGGAACATTCACAGCACGTTCAATATCTCTTCGGTTCTTAACACGAGTATCGAAGAACAAGAAGAAAAGTAGAATAGCTGTAGGTAGTGCCACACCACCTGCCATACCTTTCATCATCATCTGACTTTTGCTTGGTGAAATAGGAATATCACTGCTATATGCTGGTTCAAGAACCCGAGCATTAGACTCTGTGGTTGCTTGCAGCAAAGCATTTTCTTCACGTCTATTTAAGAGGTAAAGGTACAATTCTTCTTTGATTCGCTGCTGGCGCTGAATAGCTTGCATCTCACGCTGCTGAGTAGGTATATTGGAAATACGCGCCATAGCCTGTCCTGCACGATTCTGAGCATCACGCAAACGAACTTCGGTGCTTATATTCATATTATCTACTGAGCGAATAATACTCTGACGCATTGAACTAAGTGTATTGTTCAGATCCTGAATAATAGGATTCTTATCAGAACTGTCTTCTATAAGTTTATCTCTTTTCAGTTTAGTATTGTTATATTGCTGGATTTGGGCTTCAATACTGGCATCGTTGACGGTTTGCGAAGGTATCAGTTGATTGGCATTGGAAGGGTCTGTAAGGTAATCTTTGATGTATTGCCCCATTTGAGCCTCACGAATAAGGTCTCGTGACAAATTACCATATTGTTGGCGATCACTCTGAGAGATACCTGCCTCAGATCCTAAGTCAATCATATTATTGGATATTTGATACTTCTCTATTTGGGATTCCACTCCACCTAACTCTTCCTCTATTATCTGTAGACGTTCATTGATAAAGTTTGTCGTATTGATAGATGCTTGATTCTTGTCCAATATGTTTTGCTCGTTATATAAGGTTATCAGTGTGTTCAATATATCTTCCGCACGAACAGGAGACACATCAGTGAGTCTCATGTTCAGGATTGATGAAGCCCCTTCTTCTCCTGCTGATTCGATGCTAAGTCTTGAAGTAAGATCAGTGGCTACCTTCATAAGATGAATCTTATTAACGGTAATATTTCTTCCATACCATGAATTAGAATAGAATAAAGTCGGAGTCACCACTAGCTTACCGAATGAGGTTTCCACGGAGTCTCCCATGATTACTTCCATATTCTTATCCATGGTTGAAAAATCTGAAAGACGTACACGTTTCTCATCAAGAGGAACTGCCACTAAACTTACCTCTTTAGAGTCTTCCACATCATAAAAGACAATCTTAATTGGAGATTGCGTGTAGAGCTCTTCCATTCTCAGTTTGTCCATTACAACATAACTGACCTCTGCTCCCAATCGCTTGATAACATCCTGCATAAGCTTATTGGAACGAAGCTGCAAAATCTCATTCGATACATTGTTATTTCCATAATAGTAGTAACCTCCCGTCAATCTGTCTAACCTGGCTTCTGCAGCAGCCGACTGTGTATCCTTAAAAATCACAGAGGCAGAACAAGAGTACATTTTCTGTGTAGTAGAATAAACATACCATCCTATACACACAAAAATGCCAACTGACAGGAGATACCAATACCAGTTGGACAACAAAAACTTGAAAACATCTAAAGGATTAATACCTGTACTAACAGGTAACGGGGCATTTTCTAATGCCTGGGGTTGAACACCTAACTTAGCCATAATCTTTATATTAATTGTTTATAATCACAAATCCTAGAATGCGCAATAAACAATTAAGTGGCTAGATGGTATAAAGAGCCAACAAGAGAATGGAACTAATCTTTACACAACACAACAACAGTAATTATTATAAATGCGCACTAAATAACCTCAACTATATGAGGCATATCACTACTCTAAAAAGTAGCCATATAAACTTTACAAAAATACAAATAATAATCTTAGTTTTTACTGTCAACCTCCAAAAATAAAAAAGCCTCCATACAATTGCTTGTATGGAGGCATAAGAAAGAAGTTCTAGTAATTATACCATCAATGCAGCGATCAAAGCAAGAATTGCGTAGAATTCAGGAAGTGCGCAATAAATCATGGTGTTTACCATTACATCATGTCCCTGTGCAATACCGTTGATACCATTGGCAGCAACCTGTCCCTGACGAATGGCAGAGAATAAGCAGATAAAACCTACTGCTGCACCAACACCCAACATAAGGAGACCCTGCTGAGAAAAATCACGACCGATAGACATCAAGAAAGCTACGAAACCATACAGACCTTGTGTAGAAGGAAGAGCTGAAAGAATCATAAAGCTTGCTGACTTTGAAGGGTCTTTCTTCAAACCTGCTTCTGCAGCATTACCTGCAATTGTTGTTCCATAGCAACTGCCAATACCTGACAAAGCCAACATAAGGCCAAGTCCGATGTAACCTAAAAGTACATTAACATCCATAATGATAAAATTTTATTTGTTATTAATTTATTTATTATTTATTCTTGTTCTCAACGGTTGTGAAAGGATTATAGGTAACACCTGTTCCTTCATAGCCTGAATTTTTGAAATACTCCACGAAGTTCAAACGCAACGGGTGAACGAAAGCACTGATACAAGACATGGCAATATTAAATGCATGTCCAAGCACCAAAATAATGCAGCAAACGACCCATCCTGGAATACCACCCACAGAATCTTGAACCATCAATCCAAGTGAATTGAACACTCCTCCCAACATACCACCAGCCAAGCCAAGAGCATAGAGACGCATATAGGAAAGAATGTCACCCATCAGACCTGTAGCCATATTATAAGTATCCCAAACACCTGCGCCAATGTTGACGAATACATTACGATGAAGGTCGTTCAGCAGATAGATACCGATTGCTGCTACACCACCTATGGCTATTAAAGCCCACTTGGAGATATTCTCAGGAATCAAATTGAGGAACATGAAGGTGGCTATGATAGTGCCAAATCCCACCAATAAGAACCATCCCCAAGCACCCAGCGCATTCTTAAATCCGAAACGACCAGTCTGCACCAGAGCCTTGATGAGCATCGCCACAATGGTATGAAATACACCAATACCTAATGCAAGTATCATCTGCTTGTCATAGGTTCCACCTGCTATATTAACTTTACCAGATATCATGAATGATTTCAAGCCTTCTGGTACCCAAGTTGCCTCATAAATATTCACGCCAAAGAATGTGCCAAGAACGGTTCCAAAAACTGCCGTAAAAATACCCAACGAGATGACCAAATTCATCATACCTCTCATATTAGGCATTTTCTTCTTCAGGATCATACCTAAAGCTATCAGCACAAGACCATAGCCTGCATCACCCAGGCAGAAAGCGAAGAACAAAGAGAAGAACGGCGCAATAAGTGGCGTAGGGTCAAACTCCGTATACTCTGGCATACCATACATGCCCGTAAGCACCTCATACAACTTATTGAACCAGTTATTCTTCAATTTGATTGGAGGATTGTCACCCTTGACGGTCTCACGAATCTCGTAATAGACAGAACTTTCATCGAGAGTCTTCCGAACTGCCTCCTCACAATTCACAGGAATCCAACCTTCCATCAATAATACAGAACCTTCAGCCTGTGGTTCACCATCCAAGCGAACCTTAATCAAGTCAATATCACCCTGCAAGTATTTATCATAATGCTCTAACGTGTTGGAGTATTTACGACAGAATTCTTGCAGTTCTTCCTTAGCAGATGCCTGAGTCTCTAAAAGTTCGTTTTTCTTCTGTTGCAATTCAGAAAGAGACAATTTAGGCATTGCCACAGGCTCGATATCCAGAGTCACTTGTTCTTTAGAAATAGTAATGAAGAAAACATGTCCTGCGGCCTTCGTTATCTGTACCACATCACACTTCTCTTCCCACTCTTTCTGATATTCACGCTCAGTGCAATTATAGAATTGGATGAAATAACCTGCTTTCTCAATCTTTCTGAGGTCATCCCAACTGAAATCACCCCAAACTCCCATCTCACCAATCTCTTTCTCCACAGCAGGAATGCGTTGGTTCAGTGTCTGGACATTACCTACCAGATTATTATACTGACTTATCAACTCTTCTGCAGACAAATCTGTATATACCTGCTCATCTGCCTTATCCTTAAACTGGAAAGACATTTCTTTGAGTATATCCTTATATTGGTTGTGAAGGAACAAGTTGCTCTGCAAGTCATCATTCATAACGCCTGCCTGACGCTCTTGAACATGAATTACACCAAGTTCGCGAATCTTATCAAGAAAAGATTCATAGTCCTTATGATAAATAAGGAACGTGAGTTTCTTCATTTTAGTAATCATACGTCACTCTCCTCCTTTCTCTTCTCTTGATGTGCCTTCATGATTTTCTGTGAAGACTTGGAAAGGTTCTCCTCATCTTCCATAAATCTCTTAATCTTACGAATCGCATCTTGATAGCCTGGTATCTGAACTTTCTCGAAAAGATTTACTTTCTGCGTAGTTTTCTTTCGGGCATGTTCCAATAAGCCCAATTTCGCATCTGTAAATTCTCGCTCGATAGCAATTTGTGCCAGACTTTTCAGCAGATTGATACCATCTGCATACCACTTGGGTGAATTGAACATGCTATAAGGCTGTACCTCAAAATCAACATTATCCAATTGAGGAACACGAACACCAGCAATCTTTTTGATAGCAAGATGCACATCTGTAACCTTTATCAAAGATGCATCAAATTCACTCCATAGGGCAAACATGGCTTCGTAAGCTTGAATTTCCTTTTCCAACTTCTCCTCCAAACGGACAGATTCATCCTTGCAGCGTTTAACTTCCATACGCAACGCACTCTCCTTATTCTTAATAATAGGTAAGGTACGCTGACGCACTTTCAGTTGTTTCTCCAGCTGCTGAAGTGAAGTCTTATTGTATTGAAACTTAATAGCCACTTTCTTGTCTGTTTAAAGGTTATTGTTCACTGTCCTTTGGCCAGTACTTTTCTACAAATTCCTTACGGATATTTACCTCTTCCGGACGGAAATACTTACCAAAGAGTTTCCAAGCTACATCCAGCATTTCTGTTGTATCAAGGTTCACATCAATTGCAAGCAAATCGTTAGAGTATTCTTTTGCAAATGCCAAAGTACGCTCATCATAGTTAGTCAAATCAAAACCATTCTCCAACTTAGTTTTTGCATTGGCTGCGTCAGCATACAAACGAACGGCAGCATTCATCACTTGTGGATGGTCTTTACGAGTCTTCTTACCTGTTACCAACTGTTTCAGACGAGACAAGGAGCGGAATGGATCAACAATAACCTTACCGATATCACTATCACGACGCAAGAAGAGCTGACCTTCAGTAATGTAACCTGTATTATCTGGTACTGCATGCGTAATATCACCACCAGACAACGTGGTCACGGCGATAATGGTGATAGAACCACCTGTTGGGAATTGTACTGCCTTCTCGTAAATCTTTGCCAGATCAGAATACAATGAGCCAGGCATTGAATCCTTTGACGGAATCTGATCCATACGGTTAGATACGATAGCAAGCGCATCTGAATAAGAAGTCATATCTGTCAACAATACCAGTACTTTCTCATTCTTCTGGACAGCGAAATACTCTGCTGCGGTCAGAGCCATATCTGGAACCAACAGACGCTCTACAGGAGGATCCTCTGTAGTATTCATGAAGCTGATAATACGATTCAGTGCACCAGCATTAGAGAACACATTCTTGAAATAAAGATAATCATCGTTGGTCATACCCATACCACCAAGAATAATCTTATCAGTCTGAGCACGCATTGCTACCATTGCCATAACTTGATTGAATGGCTGATCAGGATCAGCAAAGAATGGTATCTTCTGTCCTGAAACCAATGTATTATTCAAGTCTATACCTGCAATACCTGTAGCGATCAACTCTGAAGGTTGTTTACGACGAACTGGATTCACAGAAGGACCGCCAATCTCCACTTCAACTCCTTCAATTTCTGGACCACCATCGATAGGGTCACCGAAAGCATTGAAGAAACGGCCTGCCAACTGCTCACTTACTTTAATTGTCGGAGCCTTCCCTAAGAAGACAACTTCAGCATTGGTTGGAATGCCTTGAGTACCCTCAAATACCTGCAAGGTCACTTCATCACCCGCAATTTTTACCACCTGAGCCAATTTGCCGTTCACGGTGGCCAACTCATCATAACCTACACCAGTAGCTTTCAAGGAAAGCGTGGCTTTGGTTATCTGAGTGATCTTTGTATATATTTTTTGAAAAGCTCTAGCTGCCATTGTATATTCGTTTTAAAAATTAAACTTTTCTTTCTGCAACCAGACCATGCAACTGTCTCTTGTAATCGTTGTATTGCTCTGATTTGAACTTAGAATAATTCATCTGCTTACCAATATTGATCAATTTCTTGAAGAAATCCATTACTTCATTGAAATTATCAAACTGGAAATCAGTATGACAGATGTCAATAACCAAGTTCATAATCTCCTCTTGACGATCGAGTGGAGTCACTGCATCTACTTCATCAAATGCATCTTGCTGCAAGATAATGAAGTCAATCAATTCTGACTTCCAGAATGTCACGTGATAATCTACAGGAACACCATCATCACCCAAGATGTTAATCTGTTCAGAAATTTCCTTACCACGCTGCAATCTGGTTCTCAATTCATTTACCTTCTCTAACCATTCATCATTGATTCGTTTGGAGATATACTCACCAAACTCTGGATATTCCACGTACTTGGAATAAGAATCAATAGGATTAATTGCCGGATAACGTTTTCTATCAGCACGGGCCTGCTCCAACGCATAGAAGCAACGTGCCACTTTCTTTGTATTCTCAGTAACAGGTTCCTTCAAGTTACCACCTGCAGGTGATACCGTTCCAATGAAGGTAATGGAACCAGTCTGTCCGTTATACAAATCCACATATCCAGCACGACCATAGAAATTGGAGATGATAGAAGACAAATCCATAGGGAAAGCATCAGGACCAGGCAATTCCTCCATACGGTTGGACATCTCACGAAGAGCCTGAGCCCATCGAGAAGTTGAATCAGCCATCATCAGTACTCTCAGACCCATACTACGATAATACTCTCCAAGGGTCATTGCAGTATATACAGAAGCTTCACGAGCTGCCACTGGCATGTTAGAAGTATTAGCAATAATAATGGTACGTTCCATCAACATTCTGCCAGTATGAGGATCTACCAGTTCTGGGAATTCAGTGAAAATTTCCACCACCTCATTTGCACGCTCACCGCAAGCAGCAATGATTACTATATCTGCTTCTGCCTGTTTTGAAATAGCATGCTGTAATACCGTCTTACCTGTACCGAATGGACCCGGGATAAAACCTGTTCCACCTTCAGTGATAGGGTTCAGAGTATCAATAGCTCGAACACCTGTCTCTAGCAATTTGAAAGGACGTGGCTTTTCCACATAATTCGTCATAGCAACTTTCACTGGCCATTTCTGAGTCATGGTGACATTGATATCTTTGCCTTCCTCATCAGTTAAGACAGCGATAGTATCGTCGATGGTGAAATCGCCTTCATCAACGATAGATTTTACCTTTGCAGTTCCAACCAAACGGAATGGAGCCATAATCTTCAAAGGCTGATGATTCTCTTCCACCTCTCCTAACCAATAGGAAGCCTTTACTTCATCGCCAACCTTTGCAAGAGGTACAAAATGCCATTTTCTCTCTCTATCCAACGGATATGTATAATCTCCGCGTTTGAGGAAAACGCCGTCCATTTTATCCAGGTCGTTCTGCAAACCATCATAGTTCTTAGAAAGCATACCCGGACCTAAAGTTACTTCAAGCATATGGCCGGTAAATTCAGCTTCTGCTCCCACTTTCAGGCCACGTGTACTTTCAAATACTTGCACATAAACCTGAGAGCCTACCACCTTAATCACCTCTGCCATAAGTCTGTCACCACCAGTTAAGATATAACATATCTCATTCTGTGCGACAGGACCATCTACGTTCAGGGTCACCATGTTGGCAATTACCCCACTAACAGTTCCTTTTGTTGCCATATATAGTCAATATTATTTTTATCAAAATTCATCAGGTACTCTTACTTCATCTTTCAGAGATGAAATAATATTTCTGAACATCTGATTACCCTTTTCCTTATCAAGCGTCAACCAACGCTCTATAATATCAGTCTGTAAGAGGAAAACATACAAGCGCTCCAGAGTAAAATAGTCGAAGAAAGTTTTGTCTTCCATCCATTTCCAACGCATCAGATCAAGTTTCTTCTCACGTTCCACTAATTCTGTAATTTCTGAGATTTTAACTACCTGATCCAAATAGTCCACTTCACTAGAAAGGCCGAAATCCCTAGCATTTGATGTTCTCAAAGCCTTACAGATTTCAGTATCTCCGACAATCAGAGAACTAACGTCCATTTTAAATTTTCTAGCAGTAAGCGCAACCAAGATATTGTTTACATTTAGATTAAATTCAAACCAAGAAGAAACGAAAGCATCTCCACATTTCATGGCATGTTCATAATACATGGCAGCCAATCTATCTACAGCCAAGATTCTACTTTCAGAGAAAGAATCATCCGTTAAGAATAAAGTAAGAAATTGGTTGAGATAAGCAGGAAGAACATTGGGAGTAAGTATCTTACCCTCTTCTTGAATCTGATGTATTATCTCTAGAATGGTCTCAGCAGTAAAATTACCACGTTCATCAATAGCAGCCTCCCTGTTCTTAAGAAGAGACAACACATTTTCATTGTCGAATTTAAGATAGAATAAATCCACCAACTTTTTATCTTCATCTGTAAGATATGGATAGAACTCTGTCTTAAAATCAGCAACAGAATACCTGAGTTTATTATCCTCTAAAGTTAATTCAGGCAAGCCAGTAACTAAGTAATAGTATTTACTCATAGTACTAGCATTTAGATTATTTAAATAACAAGTCTACTAACTGTGGACGTAAGAAATCCTTCAAATAGTTTACAAACTCCTCTTCACCAAAATTCACTTTATACGACCCATCAGCAGGAGACACTGAGAACAAAGTCTTCAAACCGTTAACTTGTTCTATTTTCACACTCTTATCCAGCAAATCTTTAGCTTGTGCAGAGAAAAAAGATTTCAAACCTGCAGCATCTTTGGTCGAAATAACAAGAGGTTCTGTAGCAGACCATTTCTGAGCCAAAGAAACAATAAACTTATTGAGGAAATCCTTATTCTCCGTGAAGGCTTTCACATCTGTATTCACAATCTTATCTGTAAGAAGATTAGTAACTTCAGATTTTAGAGCATTCACTGCCTGACCTGTGTAAAGTTTCAACTCAGATTTTGTATTCTCTGATAATTCATTCGCAGACTTCTTTGCTGCTTCTAAAATCAACTCGGCTTCATTTTTCGCTTCTGCAACAATCTTTGAAGCTTCCTCTTGAGCCTTGGTAATAAGTCTTTGGGCTTCCTCATTACCTTTTTCTACGCCTTCGCGATAGATCTTATCGGTCAATTCTTGAATTTTGTTTTCCATACAATTTAAGGAATTTATTTATTATTTACTACATTATCATATAACGAATGTATATTTAGACCCTGCTAAGGTAATAATTTTTTTTTAATTATGTGCATGAATGGGGAAACAATCCAAAAAAAACTTTTTTCTATTCAACCAATAACAGAATATATGCAAGTTTTATTCAATTTGGAAACTACATATAACAAAAAAGGCGGGTGGACTCCACAATTGGAATCCACCCGCTCTCGCAAGACGGCAGCTACCTACTCTCCCACCCGCTAAGGCAGTACCATCGGCGTAGGCGGGCTTAACTTCTCTGTTCGGGATGGGAAGAGGTGGAACCCCGCCGCAATAGCCACCTGAATAAGGTTGACACACTGA
>JAGCFP010000021.1 GCA_017650045.1 Bacteroidaceae bacterium
GTGTGTTGCAAAAATAATAATTTCATCTTATCTTTGCACAGTTTTTTTAAGAAAAAGTTTTACTATGATGACTGCTAACGAAATACGCGAATCATTTAAGAAGTTTTTCGAGTCAAAAGGCCATCTTATTGTGCCTTCTGCCCCGATGGTAATCAAAGACGACCCTACCCTGATGTTCACCAATGCTGGTATGAATCAGTGGAAGGACATTATCTTGGGGACACGTGATCCCGAACCTCGTCGTAGGGCAGATTCCCAGAAGTGCTTACGTGTAAGTGGAAAGCACAACGACTTGGAAGAAGTTGGTCATGATACTTACCATCACACCATGTTTGAGATGTTGGGCAACTGGAGTTTTGGAGATTACTTCAAGGAAGGTGCCATCGATATGGCATGGGAATATTTGGTTGATGTACTGGGACTGAATCCAGCCGACCTTTACGTTACCGTTTTCGAAGGATCTCCAGAAGAAAATATACCACGTGACGATGAAGCCGCCTCTTATTGGGCAAAACATGTGGCTCCTGATCATATCATCAATGGCAACAAACATGATAATTTCTGGGAAATGGGTGATACAGGTCCTTGTGGTCCTTGTTCTGAAATCCATCTCGACAGTCGCACACCTGAAGAAAAGGCAACTGTACCTGGTCGTGAATTAGTAAATAAAGACGATCCACAGGTCATTGAAATCTGGAACCTCGTATTTATGCAGTTTAATCGTAAGGCTGATGGTTCTTTAGAAAAACTTTCCATGAACGTCATTGATACAGGTATGGGCTTTGAGCGCCTAGTGCGTGCCCTTCAAGGGAAGCATTCCAACTATGACACAGATATCTTCCAACCAATCATTCATGAGATTGAGCGTCTTTCTGGCCTGAAATATGGAGACAAGGAAGAGACTGACGTTGCCATGCGTGTGATTGCCGACCATATCCGTGCCGTATCTTTCAGCATCGCTGACGGACAACTTCCAAGTAATGCCAAAGCTGGTTATGTGATTCGTCGCATCCTCCGTCGTGCGGTACGCTATGCCTACACTTTCTTAGGACAAAAAGAGGCATTCTTGTATAAGTTACTGCCTGTGCTTACTAAAGAAATGGGAGAATCCTATCCAGAACTTGTGGCACAGCAGACGCTTATCAGTAAGGTGATGAAAGAAGAAGAGGATTCCTTCCTGCGCACCCTGTCTAATGGCATCAACCTTCTTACAAAGGCAATGGAAGAACTGAAGTCTGCAGGAAAAACAGAACTTGATGGTGTACAAGCATTTACCCTATTCGACACTTACGGCTTTCCACTCGATCTTACTGAACTTATCTGTCGTGAAAACGGCATCTCTGTGAACGAAAAGCAGTTCAATGAAGAGATGCAGAAACAGAAGGAACGCGCCCGTAATGCAGCTGCTATGGAAACAGGCGATTGGATAATTCTTCGTGAAGGAGAACCTCAGTTCGTGGGATATGATTTCACTGAGCATGAGTGCCACATACTGCGATACCGCAAAGTCACCCAAAAGAAGAATATCTTCTATCAGTTGGTATTCGACTATACGCCTTTCTATGGCGAAATGGGTGGTCAGGTAGGTGAAAGTGGTGTCATCGTCAGTGAGCATGAAACCATCGAGATTACGGATACCAAGCACGAGAATGGTATCAATATCCATCTCACAACTAAACTGCCTGAGCATCCTGAAGCAGAGTTCATGGCATGTGTAGATATAGATAAACGAAATGCCAGTGCAGCCAACCATTCCGCAACCCACTTGCTGGATCAAGCTTTGCGTCAGGTATTGGGTGAGCATGTAGAGCAGAAAGGTTCTTTCGTATCTGGCAATACACTTCGTTTCGACTTCTCTCACTTCCAGAAAGTGACTGATGAAGAACTACGACAGGTAGAACGCTTGGTAAATGCCAAGATTCGTGCGGACCTCCCCTTGCAGGAACATCGTGAAACACCTATCGAAGAAGCCAAGAAGATGGGAGCCATTGCCCTCTTTGGTGAGAAATATGGGGATAAAGTACGTGTCATACAATTTGGTGACAGCGTAGAGTTCTGTGGTGGTATCCATGCAAAGAGCACTGGTCGCATAGGCTTCTTCAAGATTCTTTCCGAAAGTAGCGTAGCTGCTGGTGTTCGTCGTATCGAGGCCATTACTGGACAGAACTTTGAAGAGTCGCTCTATGTAATGGAAGATACCCTTAATGCTATTCGTGGTTTGTTCAATAATGCCAAGGACCTTCCTGGCGTGTTGAGAAAATACATCGAAGAGCATGATGGCATGAAGAAAGAAATAGAATCCTTCCAAGCACAAGCAGTAGAAAGCATAAAAGAAAGACTTCTTGGACGCGTTGAGGATATCAGTGGAATGAAGGTAATCAAGGCTGTATTGCCACTGGCTCCAGATGCAGCCAAAGACTTGGTATTCAAACTCCGTGCAGCGATCCCTAATGATTTGCTTGCCGTCGTTGGTACTTTTCATGAGGACAAACCTTCACTGAACGTGATGATAAGTGAAGATCTGGTGAACGACCGTCAGCTCAATGCAGGAAAGTTAGTACGTGAAGCAGCTAAGTTGATTCAAGGCGGTGGTGGTGGTCAGCCTCATTTTGCTACAGCTGGCGGTAAGAACAAGGATGGCCTTTCTGCAGCAGTAGAAAAGGTGGTCGAACTTGCTAAAGCATAATAATATTATAGGGAAGTAGTAATACCTTTAAGCAGTTAGTGTAATGCAAACATGCTGGTAGCATAACGCATTACGCTATCTGCGTTTTTTGTAATATTACTCATTGTTCTTCATCGGGTAATTAATCAGATACAATGTCCCAGTGGCACGCGTAATTGCTGTATATAACCATCGGAAGTAATCAGGGGTCAAAAACTCTTCACTGACATAAGCCTGATCAAGAAAAACGTTCTTCCACTGTCCACCTTGGGCCTTATGGCAAGTCACTGCATAGGCATACTTTACTTGCAA
>JAGCFP010000022.1 GCA_017650045.1 Bacteroidaceae bacterium
TATCATCCCTCGTGAGATTGGGGATGAGTGGATGCTGATTCCCACAGGTACCTTTGCCCAGAACTTCAATGGCATGATTTCACAGAATGAGTTCAGTCACTTTGTGTGGCATCAGTTTGCGGAGCCTCGCGCCATCGCTGAAGTTATGCAGGCTGTTCATGCGGAATATGAGGATGCTACGCATGTCATGGATGTGGAGGTGCATCGTCTCATAGAAGACTATGTCAATATGGGTTTACTTTTAGAGAAGAAATAAATTAAAATAATAACAACTAAAAAACATTGATTATGGAAACAATGAAGAAAGAATGGGGAAAACCATTAACTGGTGTTCAGGAGTTTGCACCACAGGAGTTTATTGCAGCATGTGATAATACTGGAGCTACGCAAACTTATTATTTCATGTGTGATGGTGGAATATCAAATCAGCATTATGACGTTATTTTAGATACCAATAAGAATCATACAAATGATGGTTATTGGGTAAGGAACTGGAATGGTAGTTATACATTGAATCCTGGTGGAGATGAACTTCTTACTTATTCTACTTTGTATTATCATCCATGTGGCACAACCCATGTGGTGACAGTACCTTATGGTACAAGTGTAGAAGCCATATTCCCTTATGGTTGGATTCAAACAAAGAACTCTCATAGTAATACTAATTGGACACCTGTAAGAATATGGCGTGGTGATGATGGCAATAATATTCACTGTACAACAAATTTAAGATCCGAAGATTTTATTCCTCATAATCCATCATAAGTGTTCTGTCAAATTTCTAACCTGACGTGGAAGGACAAAAGGTTTTAGAACAATGCAGAGCAGATAAGATAATTCTAAACCCCTACACCTTTTGCCTATAACAAATAGGTAATCAGTAGGGTGTTTGGTAAAAAGAGTATGTCCGTTTCTCGGGATAGACACTTTAATGCTCACAATGCCCAAAGCGCTGAGTAAAAATGCCCATAGTTACGAGCATAAATGCTCACAATGATGAACATTGTTTTCCTCATTGTAAAGAAACCATATATTAGGTAATTGATAAAAGGAGAAATAGCAATTAGAATGAAAAAGAGTTGGGGCCAACCAATTATACAAGTACAGCTGTTTGCTCCGCAGGAGTATTGTGTTAATTGTAGTCCTGTGGCAAATGAGTCAAGTTGGCAAAATCTTATCAATAGAGCTGAAAGCGATTATTATTATATAGATTTTAACAAGAATAATAGATATGATAATGGAGAAAGATTTTTAAAAACAAGTGGCGCTTCTGCTGATGGTGTGATGAATAAAGAGGCTTATAGTAGTGTGACAGTCTATACACGAATCAATAGTAGGACGGGGCAATATTCAACTGAAAATTATATTAGGTGGGTTCTTATTGTTCCAATCCCTGTCCAATCATACTTTTCCCTTAATACGGTTAAAGTTGTTAATGGCATAGCAAAGAATATTTCTTGAAAATACAACATACATCACAATTAGATGTTATTAATGCGTTTGCAAGCGGCTGCTGTGAAGCCCCCGCTTGCTTATATAAAGAATCAAAAGCGAGGGAGCATTAATGCCCCAAAGCTTGAAGACATATATTGACTGAAGTTTGCGAGATTCAAAGTCAAGTGTGAAGCACTGCACGGAGAGCGCTCTGGCAGTGCTTCATTATTTTCTCTTCAACTTTATTCTATCTCAATGTCGAACATGCTCAAAATGACTTTATTCATTATCTTGTCAAAAGGAGCAGACTTCACAAAATTGTTAAACGACTGAATAACTTCCTCTGTCCGATAGTAAGATACAATATGTGTAACAAAATAAGATTGTTTGGGTAAAGGCTTACTTAACCACTCATTTTTAATTCTGATAGTGAAATCAGGATTGATGTTTTTCGATGAAATGAGGACAGCATAAAACATTCCATCCTCTGCTAATTGTAGCTTTTCAGTAGAAAGCACTAACGCCATGTGAGGTTTTATACTCCCATCAGGTAACTGATAGGGCACTTCTACTATCTCACGTTGAGATACATATTTTACAGCCATTTTTCTATAGATTTAATAGTTTTGCCAGTGTTTGAATCTATAACAGTCTTCCATGATGGTTCTTCCTCTGGGATGGAAGGCATAGGTTTATTTGCAAAGCGTTCTTGCAATTCTTCATCTGTAGGCATATTCCTATACCTTTTAACTTTTGCAATTCTTTTGGTGTGTTCAGTTGCTTCTTCCTCTTTTACAGAATCAGTAAGTTTGTTGGCCAGAAGGAGTTTTGCCGTCTTGCTCAGTGTGCGTAGTTTTTCCCAGTAAGCATCTACAACACTGATTTCTGAATTTTGTATTGTGATATCCATAATACCTATTGTTTATAATTTGAGACAAAGGTAAAGAGTTTTTTTACCAATGCAAAGAATAACTTAAAAACTTTTTTCTTGCCCTTGCTTTTTCATGTTTCCAACAAGGTTATTGCCTTCGCTACTTTCTCCTCCATAGGCAAGGTGGCATCTATCCAATGGATGGTGAAGCCACGACGCTCCATGCCTCTGAACCAGGTCATCTGGCGTTTAGCAAACTGGTGGATGGCGATCTCTAATTGGCTGAACATTTCCTCATAACTGAGCTTTCCAATAACATGCAAGGTGAGGTACTTGTATTCCAAACCATAATAGATAAGGTCGTCTGCAGGAATACCACTATCGAGTAAGCGACGAATCTCATCGAGCATGCCTTCTTCCAAGCGTTGTTTAAGGCGACGCGTAATCTTTTCACGACGTAATTCACGACTGATATCTGTCCCAATGATAAGGCTGTGAAGCTCAGGAAAAGAGCGCACTTCAGGAGGGGTCTGTAAGTAATATTCCTCTATCTCGATGGCACGAATAGCACGTTTGGCAGTGTCCACATCCGTTGTATTATGCAGTTTCTTGTAACCTTTCAGGATTTCCGTCAGTTCCTCTAAGCTCTTGCCCTCTAAAGATGCCCTAAGTGCGGGATTTTGTGGCACATCCAACAGTCGATAACCTCCAAGGATAGCCTCCAGGTATAATCCTGTGCCTCCACACATGATGGGCAACTTCTCTCTAGAACGGATGTCCTCATACACGCGAAGGAAATCACGCTGATACTCGAAGACATTGTACTTATAGCCAGGATCGCAGATGTCGATGAGATGGTAGGGGATAGGGCGCCCTTGCACCACATAATCCACCAAGTCCTTCCCCGTTCCAAGATCCATGCCTCTATACACCTGACGAGAGTCTGCACTGATGATCTCCGCATCGAGTGCAGCTGCCAAGTGCGCAGCAAAGGGTGTCTTCCCAGAGGCTGTGGGACCAAGAATAGCTATAAGGTCGTACTTCTCTTTCATGGCTGCGAATTTACAACTTTTCTGTTCAAAAAACGCGAATTTTAGCAAAAATCCCTATAATGGTATTAAAGAATGTTATAAAACATGCTTTTTTATTTGGATAATTTGCACATTATTTAAAAGTCCGTACCTTTGTAACGTGTTTTTCATAGTATTAGATTTAAGGTTAACAAGGTTGGGATACAGCGGTATCCCTTTTTTTATGTCCTTTCGTTTGTGAATCCTTCAAAATGCACTATCTTTGCTTCATTAAAACGTAAAATTTTATTCCTATGAATCGCCATTTTATGCTATTGTGGCTCGTGGCTCTTTGCTTGCCAATCAGTGTGCAGGCTCAGTTGCAGCGTGGCTATATGGGTCATATATATGACTATCTGGAGAATACTGATGTGTTTGAAGCAGGACAAGAGGAGGGGCATGCTTTCTGGATTCCAGAGAAGAACCTCTCGCTCAATGGCAACTGGAAATTCTACTTTGCCAATACGCCTGAAGAAATTCCACAGGTGTTCTTCCTCCCCAATTACAATGTGAAGCGTTGGAGCAATATCGAGGTGCCTTCCAACTGGGAGATGCAAGGTTTTGGCGATGCGATGTTCCGTAACACCACCACTCCTTTTAGGGCCAATCCTCCCTATGTGCCACGCGACTATAATCCCACAGGCGCCTATCGCACCACTTTTCGTGTACCTGCCAATTGGAGCGGAGAGCAGGTATTCCTGCGCTTTGAAAAAGTAGCATCAGCCAGCTTCGTATGGCTCAATGGTCAGGAGGTGGGATACAATGAGGGTGGACAGGAACCCGCTGAATATAACATCACCAAATACTTGAAGCAAGGCGAGAATACCTTGGCAGTATTGGTAACCAAGTATAGCGATGGTTATTATATGGAGCAACAAGATTATTGGCGATTGGCGGGTATCTTCGATGATGTGTGGCTCTTTGCCACACCCAGTACCCGATTGTTCGATTGGCAGGTCATCACTGATCTGGACGACCAATATCGCGATGCTACCTTGAAGGTGAATGCATGGGTGAAGACTTATGATGGCGCTTCTTCTGACGGTCTGCAAGTAAAGATGCAGCTGATGGATGCAGCAGGACGTGAAGTAACCACCCTGCAAGACAATGTGAGAAACGGGGCAGTTCAAGTGGAACGACTAATCAGCAACCCGCTGAAATGGACATCGGAGACGCCTAATCTCTATACCTTGAACATGCAGCTTACTGATGTTGAAGGCAAGGTGATAGACCAAGCTGTGCAGCAGATAGGATTCAAGGAAACCAAGATTGCTGATGGGGTGTTCTATCTGAATGGTGTTCCACTGAAGGTGAATGCACAAAACAGCCACATGCAGCATCCAGAGTGGGGACACATGATGAAAGAAGAGGTGATAAGGCAGGACATGGAGATTCTGAAGCAGTTCAACTTCAATGCTGTGCGCACCAGTCACTATCCTCCTGTGAACAGATACCTGCAACTGGCTAATGAGTATGGCCTCTTCATCATCGATGAGACGGGTGATGAAGCCCATGCCTCTGAGCGTATCTCGCGCGACTCGACTTACATGAAGATGTATCAGGAACGCGTTCGTCGCATGGTGCTGCGCGATCGCAACTATCCTTGTATCCTGTTTTGGAGTGCTGGTAATGAGAGTGGTGAGGGCGACATGATAAGTGAGGTGATCAAGGAAGGTCGTCGCTATGACTCTACACGCTACTGGATGTATGGTGGTAACGCCTATTCACACCCAGCTGAAGACATCATTGGTCCGCGTTATCCTACTCCTGAGGAGCTCGACCTTCAAGTTGGCTTACGAGGCGATGGTGACAATCGTCCCTCGTTTATGGATGAATACCTTTCTGTGGCAGGTAATGGTGGAGGAGCCTTGGACGACTTTTGGCGTGTGATCTATGCCCAGCCTCGAAGCATGGGAGGTGCTATCTGGGACTTTGTGAGTCCAGGACTTACACAGACAGCACGTCAATTGAAAGATAGCTCGCCTTATGGCACCATGGCTCACCTTATGGGAAATGCCCAATTAGTGAAACTTGGAAAGAAAAACCCAGATACCGTGCTCGATTTGAATGGTCACGACCAGTGGGTAGAGGTCTATCGCAGTGAAAATGTTGAGATTACTTCCGACAAGCTTACCATCAGTATGCGTGTCTTTCCTCGTGCATTGATCAGTGACTGCGGATCATTTATTACCAAAGGCAGCAACCAGTTGGGTATCCAGCAAAACGGCAAAGAAGACATCTATTTTTATATCTATACAGACAAGCTCTACAAAGCAGAAGGCAAATTGCCTGCTGATTGGGAAGGCCATTGGCATGATATGCTGGCTGTCTATGATGGTGCTAAGATGACCCTAAGCATCGATGGTACAGTGATAGCTACCCAAGAAGCCAGTGGAAAGATACACAACTATCCTTTCCCATTGAACATCGGACGAAACGCTCAAACCCATGGTCAAGAAACCAAGGTGCATATCTGCGATGCGCAGATAGATAAAGTGGCTCTCTTCACTGAAGCACTGGAGGCAGCAGAACTGACCCCAGAGAAGGCTGTGCTGTGGCTCGATTTCGAGGAAGAGACCAAGGGTGACACTTACTTCAGCTATGGTATCGGAGCCCGTACGTATGGGAGCATCTGGCCCAATCGTACTCCTCAACCCGAGATGTGGCAGATGAAAAAGAGTGCACAGCCCCTTAGTTTCACGCTGCTCAGTGCTGAAGATGGAACGGTGGAGGTGTGGAATCGAAATCACTTCGTGAATGCTTCCATTTATGATACCCGTTGGGAGATTCAAGCAGATGGCGAGACAGTGGCTTCAGGTACGTTGGCCCTCGATGTGGCTCCGCTTAGTAAGAAAGTGGTGAAGGTGCCTTATGCCAAACCTTCCATTCAGGCAGGTAAGGAATATCGCTTGTTGCTAAGCACCACGCTGAAGCAAGACGAGGTTTGGGCTAAGAAAGGGCATGAAGTGGCTTGGGAGCAGTTGGATCTGCCTTGGAGCCAACCTGCTATGGAAGAAAGAGCTGTCAGTGGTGCTTCTTTCCAACAGACGGAAGAGGGCGTGACAGTAAGTGGCAATGGCTTTAGCTATACCTTCAATAAAGACGGACAATTAGTTTCTATGGTGATGGGCGACAAGGAACTGCTTCGCTCTCCGCTAAAACTCAATGTTTGGCGTGCACCATTGGCCAATGAGCAAGATTCGTGGAACGCCTTCCGTTCTCGTGGGGCTTCATGGGACAACAACATCGGATTGATGCTTGCCAATGAGTATTATTCCGCAGGACTCGATCAGGTGAGCTACGTGCCCCTTAGCATGGAAGTGCGCCAGGTTGATGGAAAGGTGTATGTGAGTGTACGCAACTTCAGTAAGATAGGAGGCGATGCCATAGAGCGTCATGATACCTATGTGTTTGGAGCCATCTATAAAGGTTTTGAGGAACGTTATGACTATCAGATCGATGGGGCTGGCACTATCACCTTGAAGCATCAGGTAACCCCTGAAGGCACCATGCCTGCATGGCTTCCACGCATTGGCCTGACCGTTACCCTTGACGAGGGCTTGCAACAAGTTGGGTATTATGGTCGTGGCCCAGAAGAAAACTATCCAGACAGGAAGTCGGGCTATAAGGTAGGCGTTTACCAAACCACCGTTGATGACATGTACGAGCCTTATCTGATACCACAAGACCACGGACTACGTACTGACAACAGATGGCTGAATCTTACAGATGCTGAGGGTAGGGGATTGCATATCCAGATGAACGAGTTGTTCAACTTCAGCGCCTCTCCTTATAGCACAGAGAACCTGACAAGGGCAACTTATCAGTATCAGCTACGTAAACAGGGAGCTGTAACGCTGAACTTAGATTATGCTACTTCTGGTGTGGGATGCACAGCTCGTGGCATCTTCGCTCCCTACAGGGTTTATCCGCAGGCTTATGAAAGAATACTAACGATTCAAATCAGATAAATATGAAGATCCTTAAATTTTATTCGTTGGCAGCCCTGCTGTTCGCATTTGCTGCTTGTCAGGAAGAAACCCGTTATGTGGAAATCGTGTCTTCCACCATGGATAAGCCTTGGCAAACAGTGCTCGACATGGAAATACCTATGTTCGATATGGATCTGACTGTTGGCGTAGGTGACTCTACGTTGGTGATAGATCCACTGGCTTTCCAGCAAACTATCGAGGGCTTTGGCGCATGCTTCAACGAACTGGGATGGACCTCCCTCAGTATGTTGAGCCAACAGGACAGGGACAGCATCTTCCGCGAACTTTATGCACCTGGGGTGGGACTCAACTTCACCATGAACCGTATGCCACTGGGTGCCAACGACTTCTCTTTAGATTACTATTCCTACGATGATGTGGATGGCGACTTCGATTTGGAGCATTTCTCCATCGCTCACGATGAGGCTACCCTGATTCCCTTTATCCGTGAGGCTAAGGCGCAGTATCCTGCATTGCGTATCTGGGCTTCCCCTTGGTGCCCACCTGCTTGGATGAAGACCAACAAGCATTATGCCAACATGTCCACAGAAGTGCTGCGTGGTAGGTTTAATGCAGAAAACGGATTGGCACTCGACAAGCAGATACGTGAGGGCGAGGATGCCTTTACACAAGATCCTAAGTATCTGGAGACCTATGCCCGCTACTTTGGAAAATTCATCGATGCCTACAAGGAGAAGGGCATAGACATCTATATGGTGATGCCACAGAATGAGCCTAACTCTGCACAGTGGTATCCTGCCTGCACGTGGACGCCACAGGGACTGAACAACTTCCTGAAATATCTGGGTCCAGAGATGGAGAAGCGAGGCGTGGATGTTTATTTAGGTACGATGGAGCGGGCAGATGCCTCGCTTTGGGAGGCGATACTTTCTAATGAGGAGTCTGCCAAGTATATCAAGGGTATGGGCTTCCAATGGGCAGGAAAGAACGCTATGCCAGCCTTGCATCAGAAATACCCACAACTGCCTATGTATCAGAGTGAACAGGAATGTGGCAATGGGCGCAATGACCTTGCAGGGGCTTCCCACTCATGGGATTTGATGAAGTATTACCTCAATCAAGGCACCACGGCTTATTTCTATTGGAACATCTCACTGCTCGAAGGGGGCGTGAGCCATTGGGGCTGGCGACAGAACTCTCTGGTGACTGTCAATGAATCAGAGAAGTCCTTCAAGTTCACGCCTGAGTATTATGTCATGAAGCACGTGAGCCACTATGTATTGCCAGGAGCCAAAGTCCTGAAGTTGGGTGGCGACTGCAAGAACGCTTTGGCCTTCCTGAATACAGATGGCAGTTTGGTGGTGGTGCTTGGCAATCAGACAGATAATGCCTTGACATTGAACTTACAGTTTGGTGAACATACGTATGAGGTGCAATTGGCTGCACAGTCGCTCTCTACCATGATTATTAGATAATGAAGAAGTTTTTTTTGATATTGTTTAGCCTGATGGCATTAAGTGCTCAGGCGCAGAGATGGCCAGCGTCTTCTATCCAGACACATGCAGGATCCCGTTGGTGGTGGATGGGCAGTGCTGTGGAAGAAACGGAACTCAGTGAACTGATGAAGGAGTATTCCAGTCATGGCATCCGCACGCTGGAAATCACGCCTATCTATGGGGTGAAAGGCAATGAGGCGAAGAATGTGGATTTCCTTTCTCCTCGCTGGATGGAAATTCTCAAGCATGTGGAGGAATTGGGTATCCGTAATCGCATGCAGATAGACATGAACACAGGCACAGGATGGCCCTTTGGTGGTCCGCAGGTACCACTGACGGAGGCTGCCTGCAGGGTGATGTATCGTGTGGATACCATTCAGGTGGAGCATGTGAGCAGGCTCATGCAACTGATGAACAGGATCCCAGAAACCAAGTTGGACTTGGCACCTACAGAAAATCTGAAGACAGCTTCTTCGACAGAAGAAGATGGAAGGAATGTGTGGAGAACAGCCAGGGTGCATAAGGTGATGGCCTACAGGCTCGACATGGAGGCTGCCCCTGTGGATCTGACGGACTTTGTAAAGGATAATGTGCTGTCATGGAAATCGAAGGATAGTGAAAGTCAATGGCAAATCTTTACGGTTTATGCTGCCCGTACCCAACAGTTGGTGAAAAGAGCGGCTCCTGGTGGAGAAGGATGGGCAATCGACCATTTCGATGCGCAGGCAGTGAAACATTATCTGGAGCGATTTGAAAAGGCTTTTGCTGATAACAAGGTGCCTTATCCTGATACCTTCTTCAACGACAGTTACGAGGTGTATGGGGCAGATTGGACACCTGCCATCTTCGAGGAGTTCTTCAAGCGTAGGGGCTATAAGTTGGAAGAACACTTGCCAGAACTATTGCTGAATCTGGGAGAGAATCCTACGCAGGTGTTGATCGATTATCGAGAAACGCTGAGCGACATGCTCTTGGATAATTTCACTAAGCAATGGACTGCCTGGGCGCACAGTCATAACGTGAAGACACGCAATCAGGCGCATGGCTCGCCTGCCAATCTAATCGACCATTATGCAGCTGTGGATATCCCAGAGGTGGAAGGCTTTGGCTTGTCCGACTTTGGTATCAAGGGACTGCGTACAGATGCTGATAAGGTTCGTCCTAATTACAGCGACCTCTCCATGCTGAAGTATGCCTCTTCTGCTGCCCATATCACAGGAAAGCCTTTGACCAGTTGTGAGTCGTTCACCTGGCTCACAGAGCATTTCCGCACCTCGCTCTCACAGTTGAAGCCTGACGTGGATTTGATATTTTGTGCAGGTGTGAACCGTGTGTATTTCCACGGCACAGCCTATTCTCCAATGAATGAGCCCTGGCCAGGATGGAAGTTCTATGCGTCGATAGATATGTCGCCTACCAACAGCATCTGGCGCGATGCTGCCAATTTCACGGATTATGTGAACAACTGTCAGCGTTTCCTGCAATGGGGTGAGCCCGACAATGATTTCTTGGTTTACCTGCCTGTTCGCGACATGTGGGCCAAGCGTACGTCCGACTTACTGATGATGTTTGAAATCAGCAACATGGACAAGAATGCTCCAGAGTTTATCCGTGATGTGTTGCTGATAGATTCCTTAGGATATGACTGTGACTATATCAGCGACAGCTATCTGTTGGGTACTACCTATCAAAATGGGAAACTGAAGACAGCTGCAGGGGTGAGTTACAAGGCTCTGATTATTCCAGGAGAAGTACGGATGACCACTGCCCTGAAAGCGCATCTGGATAGTTTGAAGGCCCAAGGAGCGCCTATCTTATATCGCATTGATAAAGCAGAAATGAACAGATTGGCGAAGTCAGAAGAGCTGAAAACGGTATGTGGACTTCACATGATTCGTCGAAGCAATCCTACGGGGTATCACTACTTCATCTCCAATCTGACCCCCAACGATGTGGACCAATTTGTGAGCTTAGGTGTGGACTTTCAGGATGCCATGCTCTTCAACCCGTTGAACGACAGTGAGCGTTATTCTGTGGAGAAGCGTGAGGGCAAGGTACAGATTCGCCTGCGTTCAGGAGAGTCCATCATCCTGCAAACCTTCAATACACCTGTGCCCGATGCAGGTAGACAGCCCGTATTGGATTATTCAGTCACGAAGGATCTCACTGCCAGTGCCTGGACCCTCAGCTTTGAGGAGAGTGCCCCAGCAGTAAAGCAGACGTTTAAGTTGCCTAAGGTGCAAACCTGGGAGACGCTCAATGATGATTCTGTGAAGGTGACCATGGGAACGGGTGTCTATACCTGTCGCTTCACGCTCACGAGAAGAGAAGTCGCCAATCAGTGGGCCATCGATCTGGGAGATGTGCGTGAAAGTGCACGGGTATTCATTAATGGCAGATACATAGGTACTGTGTGGTCTGTGCCTTATGTCCTGAAACTCAGGAATCTGAAGGTTGGAAACAATGACTTGCGCATTGAAGTCACCAATCTCCCTGCCAATCGTATCCATGATCTGGATAAGAGAGGGGTTCCTTGGCGTAAGTTTGAGGACATCAATGTGGTGGACATTCATTATGAGCACACCACCTATGAGAACTGGGAACCTATGCCAAGCGGACTGAACAGTACGGTGAAACTGGTAAAATTGAATTAAATAAGAATTGTATTATGGAAGAGAGACTAACTAAGCCTACGCTCGATATTGGCGAGGCATTGTTACAGGCCTGTAATAAGGTGATAGAGTTCAATGGGCGTTCTCGTCGCTCTGAGTATTGGTGGACACGCTTTGTGGTGTTTATCATCAATGTCGCTGCTACCCCGTTTGTGGGATGGATCTTCAGTGTGGCCATGATTCCGCTGACATTCCGTCGTCTCCACGATTCTGGACATAGTGGCTGGTGGTGGGGCTTTGGCTTCCTCTACAAGTGGTTTGCCTTGGCTTATGTGATATTTGACATTATCTATTGGGCTGTGACTACCAACACAGACGATGGGTTATCCATCCTGCTACATCTGACGAAGTACGGATTGCTGTTCATTATCTACGTGATTTATCAGCTCATCCTGATCGTGATACTTTGTGCAGACAGTGAGCCCAGAACCAACAGGTATGGCGAATCTCCAAAGTATGTGACGAGGGATTAAAAGAGAAAAGAAGGATCAATCGAGAGGGGCTTGGTGCTTTACCCCAAATAAAAAAATAACGACAGAAGTAACTAAATCCAGTATATTAGCGCTAATACGCTTGCCTAGGTTAATGACTGGAGGGAGGGGGATAATATCAGATATTCGCATATCCTTGCCAAGTTCCAATGATCGATCCTTCCTAATTGTTAGGCAAAGATATGTATTAAATTTGATTTAAACAAAACAAAACTTGTCTGAAATTGATTTTTAACAAAAAAATAATAAAAAAAGAGGGGCAGTCTAATAAAACTGCCTCTCTTATTTTTGAAATGTAGTGTTTCGTTATTTCTTATCTCCAAAGTGGTTGTAATCCACAGGCACACGCTGCGCACGCTTGCTCATGCTTGGGAACCAGATGTCATCTGCAGTGAGTCCACATTCCTTGATGGCCTGGATGGCATACTCGCAACGGCCAAAGTTGGCATCCACATTGTTGGTACCAAAGGTAAACTTCAAGCCACGAGCCTTGGCCTTCTTAATCACGTTGAAGCTTGGAATCTTGTAACGCGGACTGATTTCCAGGGCGATGTCGTACTTCTGCAGCACATCCAGCACCTTATCCACGCGCTCGTCAGTCCAATACTGATCATAATCATCCATCCATCCCTGCTCTGGGATATAAGTAGCGTTGGCATAGATGTCAGCAGGCTCGTTGGTCAGGATCTTCACAGTCTGATCCACGATCATGTCCATATACTTCTGCTTGCTGCGACCATCCAGATGCACCTCGTCAGGACGATAGATACGACAGATGCGACCCTTGTCCACCACTGTCATGGCATCTGTAAACAGGTAGTCGAACTTGTTCAGCACGTCTTGTGAGAACTGCACGATCCAGCGACGGCCTTCACCCTGCGCACCCATCAGGAATGCCATAGGCTTCACCTCGTCGTAGTACTCTATAGCCTCTTGGTCATTTGCCAGCATACGGCCTACACCACCTTCGCCCACGTTAGGAGCCACACCATAGTTGATACCATAGTTCATAGACATGGCATGTGCCTGCTCTTTGGTCAAGCCACCCTTCAGGTGCACGTGATAGTCGATCACAGGGAAGTTCTCCTGCTGCAGACGGATCACCTGGTCTGTCGTCTCATCGATGGCAGGCATGGTGTCGTTAGGATTCACCACACCGTCCTGAAGCATGGTCACCGTCAGGTTGCGGAACTTCACATCACCCTTCTTGCCTACCAATGCGAAACCACCACGGCCCAGCACCTTGTCCTTATTGGCCTCTGTGCGATAAGGCTGCTCAGGCTCAGTATAGCACACCACGTCAGTGCCATTGATCTTGATGGAGATATTCTTCTCACGCACAGCGATGTCGAAGTCGAACCACTGTCCATCCTCACCCAGTGAACGATAGAGATTGCGAACGGTAGAGAGGCTACCCGTCTTGCGAGAACCATCGATAGGTCCGTTGTGGAACAGCACTTCATAGCCCTTCTTTCCGTCAGAGTGGAACAGCAGCACAGCTTCAGCACCATTCTCAGCATAAGCCTGACCAGTCAGGTCAAAGTTACGGTAATCACCCTTAGTCGTCAGGGTCTCACCAGCCTTTACGCTGATTTCTTCCCCCTTCACAGAGCCGTTCGTGTCAGATTTCCAGCTCTTCAGTGCAGTTGGAACATCATAGCTAGGACCACAAGCTGCAAACAGCAGGGCAGTCGTGATCATCAAAGCAGACTTTTGAAAGATCTTTTTCATTGTTTTAATTAAAATGCTATTTGGTTAAATTATATATTTTTGGAAAAAGTGCTCAAAATTACGAATAAAATGGATAGATTGTTTGAATTTTGAAGAAAAAGTTGTAATTATGCAATCGAATACAACAAAGAACCTAAAAAATGAGAAACACCCTTTCCATATTTCTGCTTTCAGCAGTCCTGCTTGTGCCAACTACCGCTTTGGCACAGAATGAAGCTAAGACAGATTCTGTGCCTTCTACGCGTGAGGAACGAAACCGTAACGTGATGCTGAACGCATCTAACGACAGAGAACCCCGTAAGATCTCCATCGGACTGCCTGCGCAGTTCGCCTCTGATATCTTTGAAGACGGTCTGCCTGTCTCTGAGCTCTATTGGCCCGTGATGCCCTATACCACATGGCGCAGTGGCCTCAGTCATGCCACCAACTCGCTGATGTCACTCAGTGAGAGTGCCCTTCAGTATGGCAAGTTGGGCTATATCGTATCCAGCTCCACCCGTCATGCAGGAGAGGAGTTTCAGGGGCTCACCAAGTATTCGTTCAATCACTTTGGAAAGCAGCAGGTGGACATCAACCTCACTGGTCCGATAGCACAGGGATGGGGCTATACGCTAAGCTCCTACCAGAGCTTCGACCCAGGTAGCAACCATCTGGATGCCATTAACCTCCAAGACCGTATGCAAGTCTATAAGGTCGGACTGAATAAACGTTGGGCGGAGGATCGTGGCGAGACCAGCCTGCTCTATCAGTATAGCACCTCCACCACGTTCACTGATGGCAACGGACCCTTCTACTACAACGGAGCCGATGGCAGCGTGGATAAGTTCGAGGACTTCGTGTTGGGGCGCGACCAGTACCTGCCCAATTACAATACCTTCTTCTGCATAGACATCAATACCAACAAGTGGATTGAGAAGAACCTGGAGAAGGCCAACAAAGACCATGCGCACCAGCTCACGTATAACCTGCGCTACCAGTGGGAGAATGGCACAGAGTTCACGTTTGGCAGCAAGCTGAAGGATGCCCAGCAGCTCACAGCCACATACAACATTGCAGGTATCTTCAAGGTGGATGCTGCAGATGGCTATACCTATGAGGATGGTACCCCTTACGTGGGTTATGTGCAGAACCGCCATGCCCGCATGCCACGAGGCAAGGAACGCAGTTGGATGACCTCTACCCAGCTCACAGGCAAGGCAGGCCAGAACCTTCAGCACGCCTGGCGCGTAGGACTCAATGAGTGGTTCTCCTACCAGGACATGTCGTACAATACAGGTCTGACGCCCCATGAGGTGAAGGAGAACCCTAAGAAGCTCCTCAACAACGGAGAGCGCATGACTGCCTTCAACTCAGGTGCCGACTACTATCGTGGCCATGAGAACAAGTTGGCTCTCTATGCCTCCGACGACTGGACCGTCACCTCCCGCCTTTGGTTGTCTCTTGGCGCTCGTCTGGAGTGGCAGAAGCTGCATGGCAAGGGCGCCTTTGCCTACCTGCCCGATGGCACCCTCTTCGAGCCCGCCAATATTCGTCAACCAGGCTTCAATCTGGTGGATGGCGTGATCAACAACTTCTCAGGCAATTGGCTCAACCCCTCGTTTACGTTCAATGGCCGCTACAGGATCGTGGGTGGCTTAGGTCTGCAGGGCGAGTATGTCTATGTGCACCAACGTCCGAATATGCAGGACTATGCAGGGTGCAACCTGCCTAATGAGTCAGCTGTTGAGAGCAATATCCTGCGTGGAGGTATCTACTACAATAACAATTGGATTCAGCTCACCTCACAGGTGTTCCATATCTCACAGACCAACTACAAGCAGCGCTCGCAGTTCACCAATCCGAAGGATCAGCGTGAGACGGTTACCATCGCCATCCTCTATGATGTAGGCACCATCGGATGGACCACCGATGCTGTGGTGACACCTTTCAAGGGTTTCAACTTCCATGGCCTGCTCACGCTGCAGAACCCGCAGTACAAGAAGTTCACCTTCCAGCCCATCTTCAGCGACGGCCCAGGACAGTTCTATGATTTCAACAACAAGAACGTCACTGCCATGTCGAAGATGATCGTGGAGCTCGATCCATCCTATCAGTTGGACAAATGGCGCTTCTGGCTCAGCTTCCGCTACCAGAGCAAGCAGTACATCAATAAGACCAACACCCTCTATTTCAAGGGCCGTTGGGAGACCTTCGGAGGTGTGGACTATACCCTGAATAAAAACGTCACGTTCTCCTTCAATGTGGTGAACATCCTGAATCAGAAGGGAGCCAGTGGCAACATTGGCGCAGCCGACCTTGCCACCGATGTGGAGGCCTACCAGCACCACTACCTCATGGCAGGCAGCTTCATCCGTCCGTTCACCATGGAGCTCAGCGCATCGTTGAAATTTTAAAAACAGACTATATGAAAATGAAGCATTTTATTTTCTCCGCCATGGCGCTCTTAGCGCTGGCGAGCACGCCTTCACAGGCATGCACCAACCTCATCGTAGGCAAGGCAGCCTCTGTCGATGGCTCCGTGATCTGTACCTACAACTGCGATGGCTACGGCTTTGCAGGCTCCATGTATCGCACCCCTGGCGGGCGTCATGAGGCAGGAGAGCAGATCGCTATCCGCGAGTGGGGCAGGGGAGCCATCCGTGGCTACATCCCACAGGTGGAATACACCTACGACGTCATTGGCTACATCAATGAGAAGCAGGTCAGCATCGTAGAGACCACCTTCGACGGGCGCCTCGAGCTGCAGAACCCCGAAGGCTGGCTCGATTATGATACCATGATCCACCTCGGCCTTGAGCGTGCTGCCACAGCGCGCGATGCCATCATCATCATGACAGACCTCCTGCAGGAGTATGGCTACAACAGCACGGGTGAGACCATCACCGTGTGCGATAAGAACGAGGCGTGGATCCTCGAGATCATGGGCAAGGGCCCAGGCGTGAAGGGTGCCGTGTGGGTGGCAGTCCGCATCCCAGACGATTGCATCTCTGCCCATGCCAACCTCTCCCGCATCCGTCAGTTCCCCCTCAAGGACCCTAAGAACTGCCTCTACTCCAAGGACGTCATCACCTTCGCCCGTCAGAAAGGCTACTTCAGTGGTAAGGACGAGGACTTCAGCTTCCGCGATGCCTATTGCCCCATCTCCTTCTCTAAGGTGCGCTATGCCGATGCCCGCGTGTGGAGCTTCTTCCGTCACCACTACAACCAGGCAGAGATGGACAAGTACCTGCCTTACATTAATGGCGACTATAGCGAGTACGACCACCTGCCCCTCTACATCAAGCCCGATCATAAGCTTTCCGTGCGCGACATCATGAACGATATGCGCGACCACTACGAAGGCACGCCCCTCGACATGACAGCCGATATGAGCGCAGGCCCTTGGAGCTCCCCTTATCGCCCCATGCCTATGAACTGGGAGGTAGATGGTAAGCAGTACTTCCGTGAACGTGCCATTGGTACCCCACAGTCAGGTTTCACACTCGTCAGCCACCTGCGTGGTTGGCTGCCCGATGATGTAGGTGGGGTGATGTACTTCAACTGCGATGATGCCAACATGATTGCCTACGTGCCCATCTATTGTGGCATCACAGAGGTGCCTGAGGCATTCCGTCGTGAGAACAACCAGAGCAACGAGTTCAGCGAGCACGGAGCTTTCTGGGTGAACAATGTGGTGGCCAACATGATTTATCCCCGCTACAGCGTCATGATAGGCGACCTTCGTGAAGCCCAGCAGGAGCTTGAAGATTACTATGCTGCTGATCAGGAGCAGGTGCTGAAAGACATCGAGGGCCTCACCAAGCGCGATAAAGTGGCCTACCTCACGGCCAAGTCGGCCGACTATACTGCCCGCATGATGCAGCGTTGGGACAAACTCTTCCGCCTCATAGCCGTGAAGCACAACGACCAGATCATGAAGCCTTCAGAGAACGGTGTCATCGCCCCAGGGCGCTACACCACCCCAGGCTACGACCAGCGCTATCGTGAGCAGATCAGCAAGGACACAGGCACCCGCTACGTGATGCCAGAGTCGGGCGATATCAAGTCGCTGTGATGAAATAGAAAAACCCCTCTGCGCTGCGAAAGTGCAGAGGATCTTTTATTTATGTTATTGATATATCCTTAATGTAGCAAAGTAGCAATGTAGCGATGTGACATTTTTGTCCAATGCTTGGTATATGCCTTTTTTTCAATTCATCAATCACTGTGCCAACGGATGATGATAAGCAAAGCCGTTTTTTGCAAAATCCTCTTTTTCAGAGCCTTGACTACCTGAAGGAGCCTGATTTGTCACTTTGTCACTTTGCTACTTTGCTACATTAAGGTAGTTCCAATAGTGCAATTCTGAGAAGGAAGATAGGGTATTAAAAATTATATAATATTATATATATATAATATTATATAATTTCAGAAGGGGGTACGTGCACAGAAAAATGGAAGATGCTTATTGTAGCAATGTAGCAATGAAACAATGAAGCATTTTGTGCAAGGGGCACCCTCATTTAACACTTACACTCTGTTTTCTTAACAGATTTTAACGAGCCACAAAGGGCTGTTTTTGGCAGAGAGTTTTTCTTGCCGTATCTTTGTATTGTCGGAACGGGAACCAGAATTTGCGCGAGCGTGCAGCAGCAAATTTTTCTGAGTGCACCAGCAAAATTTCCTACGCACACGCCCAAAAATAGTCAGTTCCCACGCGCGCAATTCCGACGGTCGGACAATGAAATATTGAAACCTAAAAAACTTAACTATGGCAATGATAAGTAAAAGCAGATGGATGTAACCTACACAATCGAAAAATACCAGGCAGAGGTTGACGCCAAGGCCTATATCGAGGGATTCCGCAGGGCGGACTACTTTATAACGTTCTGTCAGCAATGCAGGAACTATGGGCATAGGTATGGGTGCCCGCCCTTCGAGGAGGATCCGCTGGCTATGATAGTGGGGTATGACAGGGTGCGACTGCTGGGGGTAAAGATAACCCCTAAGGATAAGACGCTGCCACTGGAGGCTGCCAATGACTTGATGGAGCCAGCAATCAGCGAGCTGAACGCAGAACTGCTGGATTTGGAGCAGGCGCTGGGTGGTCGTGCCTATGGATTTGTGGGCTCATGTCCTTATTGTGGTGGTGCACCTTGTGCCAGGATCGAAGGTAAGCCTTGTAAGCACCCTGATAAGGTACGCCCATCGCTGGAGGCTATCGGATTCGACATCGGTAAGACGGCAACGGACCTGTTGGGGCTCGATATCCAATGGAGTAAGGACGGCTTAATACCTGAGTACCTCACCCTGATCTGTGGCATCTTCTATTGACACAAGAAAGCCCAGCACATATTATCTGCACTGGGCTTCTCTATGAAATCTAACTTACTTATTTCGCAAGTACGTTCTTAAACGCAGAGCCGAAGATGACGTACTGGGTGTTACCACCCACAGTGCCTTCGTTCTGTCCCCAGAGGAATGGCCAGTCGTCATAGTTCTCGAAGTGATCGGGCTGACGGAAGAGGAGGCCTGGTGCTACATTGCCTGGGATGAAGGAGAAGTCGGCACGGTTGTTGCCATAGAACACAGCCTTGGGACGCGCAGCACCCACAGCAGCAACCAACGAGTAGTTGTGGTAGGGGTGACAGCCAAAGATGTAGTTGGCAGCACGGTAGAGGTCGTCCTTGCGGATGATGTCTGGGAAGTAGAGGTAGGCGAAGCAGATGGTGGTGCCAAAGCTGACCACATTGCCACTGCCTGCCCAGTTGCCTAAGCCAATAGGTACACCGTAGGGGTTGTCCTTATCGAAACTGAGGATGTATTCCTGGTACTTCTGCACGTAGGGGCGCAGGCGCTGCTTATACGCCTCGTCCATGTATGGGATGGCATCGAGGGCTGTCTGCAGGTTGCCTGTGGCATTCTGCTCCAAGGCGGGCCAGATCTGCTCGATGAAGCTGTCTAAGTAGTGCTTCTCATGGGTGGCAGCATAAAGCTGCAGGTTGGTAGCCATGCCTCCCATCTGTCCGCGCTGGTTGCTGTTGGCCATAAGCTCTGTGGCTTCCTGCATGAGGCGCTTCGACTGGGTGAGGGCGCGCTGTGCCAAGTCGTCGTTGTAGCCTTCGAGGGCACGACTGGCAGCTGCAAACATGGTGGCTGCGTTGAAGTCGAGGCGTGGGTTACGGGTAGTGAACGCCCACATGTCATCAGGGGTGCCGCTGGACTTGCCATCGGCTGAGACCTCGTAAGGCTTTAGACTGCGGTCGTAGTGCAGACCATCTGTGATGGAGACTGCATCACCCAGGTGGTGGTAGTTGTCGAGCACGGAGTTGGAGAGGGTAGTGGCCATGTGGCCTATCTGCTCTGCCTGTGCCACGAGGTTCAGGGTGCCATGCTCAATGAACTGCAGAATATCTGGCACACCATCGGGACGGTGAAGGTCCACATAGCGCTGCTGCTCGCTGACGAAGGTCTCGTCGCGCTGTGAGTGGAAGAGTTCCCACGCACGCACCAGGTTCTGCACCACGCCAATGTTGCCTCCCGTCTCAATGTCGAAGTCGCCTGCATCGAAGTAGCCACCCACGTTCAGTCCAGGAATCAGCTCGTAGGGCTGGTACTTGGTATCGGTGGTCTCACCTTGGCGATGGATGTCGAAATGGTCGCTTGGCGGAGCCTGCAAGTAGCCTTCCTTGAAAGGTTCTCCGTGCCACACGCGGTAGCCCTCGTTCACGAACATGTGGTTCATGTGGATAGGGATCCAGACATCGGTGGTGGCATCGGTGATCTTGTCGTACACATGCTCATCGATGAGGAAGTCGTTGGTCTTGATGTCGCCATACTGGATGTAGTAAACACCAGGCTCGCGCACGGAAGAGAAGTCGAACTTCACATAGTTATACTTGAAATAGGTGCCCCATGGCTGGATGCTGCCTTGATAGGCCTGCTGCACGCTGCCATCGTTCATGATGCGGAAGAGGGTAGCGGTGGCCTTAGGGGTGTCTTTCTTGTCGAGCTCTATCACGGCTACCTTGGGCTGAGTGGGCACGTAACCCATCTGTGAGAAGCCTACGTTGGGCTCACGGATCCATCCTGGGATGGCGTGTGGCTCAACGGTCCATGTGAGCACCTTGCCCGTCTTGCCTGCTGGCAGGATGCTGCGGAGGACGAACCAGCCGTTCTGTGCCAGGACGCGCCCATCAAAGAGCTGCAGGTCGATCTCTGACGAGGTGACCTTCACCAGTCGCTCTGGGTCGTCTGTAGCCATGAGGATGGTATGTCCCTTCTCCAGTGGAAGCGGGTCGATAAAGCGGTCGGTCCCACGATCGTCATAGGTCTTGAAGCCCTTGAACTGACGGGCTTTCTCCTGATTAGGACGGGTGATGGTCTCACTGGCCGTATAGCGTGGGAAACGGTTCAAGCGGCCGTCCATGAGGAAGGTCTTGTTCCAGTACTGCGATGGCAGGAACTCGAGGTTGAAGCCTGCCTCGCCCACAAGGGCTGCGGGCACGGGCTTGTCGAGATAGACGCTGATCTCCACCGCATCGCCCTTGCCAGTTACCACCACACGACTGTCGAAATCATAGTCAGCAAAGCGCATGCCAACCTCGATGGAGTTGGTGGTAGGATCGACCTTGCGACTAGTCATGGTGGGCACCAGGTCCCACTGCTCGGGGGCGTTGTTCAGACGGACGGCTCCGCCTTGCGCTGTGCGCACACCATGATGGATGATCTCGATGCCAGAGTTCTTCTCGTCATTGAAGCCTCCGCTGAAAGGATTGCTGAATACCAGCACATTCACGCCTTGGCGCTCGAAATACTCCAAGTCGTTGAGCTTTAATCCTTGGGCATAGCTAAACGCTGTAATCAGCGTTGCAGCCATAAAAAGCATTGTCTTTTTCATGTTTTCTGTATTATTGGATAAGTATTATTGATATTGCATGACTTCTTCCCTGAATTCTTTCAGTACCTTGATGACCTGCACGGTATCGTCTGTGACAGTGAGTCGCAGGTTCTTGAACTTGCCTTTACGCATGAGTCGCTTCAGCAATGGGTAGAATGGCATGATCTTGGTCCAGAACCTGGAGCCCATGAAGACCATCGGACTGGAGATGCCATACGACAGGTAATGGTTCTGCACGGCCTCCTGGAAGATTTCCTGCACCGTCCCTGCACTGCCTGGGGCATAGATGATGCCTCCGAAGGCCAGGGTGAGGATGCTGTCTTCACGCACACTGTTCTCGAAGAACTTGCAGATGTGGGTGGCAAAGGGCGTGGAAGGCTCGTGCCCATAGAGCCACGTGGGGATGCCCAGACTCACGTACTGGTGCTGGGGGTACTTCTCAAGGACGTTGAAGGCTGAGGAGAGCCAACCTGCATCGTGGAAGGAGGGGGCTACCTCGAGCATGCTCAGGGCATCTTCCATCTCTTCCATGCTACGACCAGCCATCCAGGCACCCAGGTGCGTGGCTTCCATCGCCCCAGGACCACCTCCGCTGAGCATGTAGAAATCCAACTCCGTGAGTTTCTTGCTGAGCTTGGCGATGGCGTGGAACATGTTTTCTGTGCGCAGCAGCGCATGCCCTCCCATGATGCCTATGCAGCAACGAGGGTCGTGATCCTTGAAGAAGTCGCGCAGGGCAGTATGCATGCCATGATCGTGCAGGGTGCGTGCCAAGGATTCATCCACCGTCTTGGCTATCTTGCCCGTGGAGAGGAAGTGCTGGTAAACCACGCTGTCATAGCACGTGCGCACACTCTCTGCCTCTGAGGGGTTATAGCCCCTGTAGAGGGTGGTGGCTGAGTATAGCTCCTTCTGCGAGATGTCGTAGGGCACCCGTTGCAGGTAGGCGATGATACTGTTGATTTCTTCGAAACTGGTAGAGCTGATCATAGGCTTATCTGTTTAAGAAGGTGGAGGCACGGAGTGCCATGTTTTCACGTAGCTGGTCTCTATACAACCAGATTTCACGAGTGTGGTAGTTGCCCTCCATACCAAAGAGTGGCAGCAAGTAGTCGGTGGCCGTATAGCCCTCTACAAACAGCAGGTGTGAGGCCTGGTCGAGGTGTACGGTCAGGGTGTCTTTCTGTTGCTGGTCAACGGGCAGCAGGGGCGAGGGCTCTGTCATGAACGTGACAGGCGTGGCGTCTGTACGCCAGTTGACAGGGTTGATGGCTACGACATTGTTGTCTCCAATACGTGAGATGGCATTACGGGCATCGCGCACGGAGTTATAGCAGATGGTGACACCTGTATCGGCTGCTCCTGTGGCAGGGATAATGTGGGGAGAAGCCAGTTGGTCCTTCGAGATGCTCACCCCAATGGCATAGGCAGCGATCAGACGCTGGAAGGCAGCTTCGTCCATCTCTTGCAGGAGCTGGAGCATGATCATGGCTCCCTGACTGAAGCCTGCCAGGATGAAGGGGCGTCCTTGATTGTAATGGCTCAGGTAATGCTTGAACGCCCTCCTGACATCGTCTAAGGCGATAGGGTAACGGGCTGCCATGAGGCTGTCGCTCCCAAAACTCTGGAGGGAGCATTGGCGATAGTAAGGAGCATAGTAGTTCAAGCGCCCGCTTACCAAGGTATCTACGCCCAGCATTTCGCTGTAGAGCGGAGCGCGCAGGCTGTCATTATAGGTATCTGCATGGTAATAAGGCACGCCATCCAGGGTATAGTCGCCCGTCTCTGTGGAGATGATGTAAAACACGTCTGCCTGACTCTGACGATCGCTGATGTACCATTGGGAAGCATCGTCATAGTTGGGCGCCTGGGGCAGGGCTTCCCGACCACTCTGGGGGCTCTGGCATTGAGCCAAGAGGCCCAGAAGGCATGCAAGGGTTGCTAAAAGCTTTAGTCTCTTCATTATTACAATATTAATATCACTCATTCATATTCCTTCCCCTAAGCCAAGGGAGGGTTAATTTAACCTTATTTATGTTCCCTCCCCTAAGTCAGGGGAGGGTTAGGGAGAGGTCTGTCGTACGCCACTTATTTAAAGAAGTGGAAGAAGCGCCTTTTCTTGGGTTTCTCCTCCTCCACAGGATGCTCTTCTGCAGCGTCTTCCTTTACCTTATATATCTTAGTGAGTAAATCGATGACCTTGGTCCATGCGCCTGTGCCTACGCGCTGTGGGATCTCTGCCAACAGCACGGGGAACTTCTTCAGCGCAGAGATCATGGCATCCTTACGCACATGGGCTCCCTTCACGCCTTTCAGCTCCTTGGCGCCTTTCTTGAGGTAGGCGCGTGTGACATAGCCTATGCGCAGGGTCATGATGGTATTGGCAATGCCATCGAGGATAGAATCGATGGCGACCCCAGGAATCTTGATGCTCTTCATGATCTTGGTGAAGTCCACATTCCCAATGTTCACATCTGCCAGGTCGAAGGCTGCCAGGTCGAGGTCGGTGATTTCAATGTCCATACCATCTACAGCAGACACATCCATGTCGGAAACACTATCGGATACCCCATCCATCAGACTGCTATCGATGCCATCTGCCACCCCGTCTGCAGTGTCAGCCAACTGGATCTCAATGCCATCAGTATCGATGGCGCCAGAGACGAAGTAGCTGAAGAACGAGGCGATGAGGACACGGGCGTATTGTTTCACCAGTTGTGCCTTGGTAGGTCTGAAGCCTGAGGCACGGATAATGTCATCGATCATGCGATAGTTCAGGATCAAGGTCGTCAGCGCATCGAACCTGTCGCTCTGTGAGATGGCTGTGACGATGAAGACCTTGGAGCTGTAGTTCATGATGCGACGATCCACGCCCTTCAGACGGATGTCGAGTTCCTGCTGGAGGAACGCCTTGAGCCCCTCGAGGTCGTCATTAGTCTTCAATAGCTCTAAATCTTTTCGCAGGGCTGCCTGATGCACGCCTCGCTTACTCTCAGGCAGGTAGTAGCAGTTACTGCAGATACGATTGGCAAAGGAGAACAGGCGTTTCTTGTATGCCTCGTCAGAGGTGCCAGCCTCTTGCTCCTCGATGGTGAGCACAGGAAACTCAGGCGTGGTGTAGATCCTGTACATGGGATAGAGCACCAGGTAGAGCAACAAGGCAAAGAGGGCGATGTAGAAGAAATACTCCAGATAGGGCACCCCAATCACTGCGGTGATTTTCTCACCAATGATGATGACATTGCCAAGGATCACGATGATGGTGATGACAACAAACAGGAGGCTGATGAGTATAAGTGTTTTCTTCATAGGATCAATACTTCACGTTCTTAACATTCTTCCAATCGATATCCTTGGTGCTCTGTGCCACCTTGGCTGTAGGTATTACGGCTCCCTTACGCATCAGTATCACAGCTTCCAACTTATCAGTGGTGATGTCGTGCCACCCAGCCTGATAGGTCTTGCCTGTCTGATAGTCCACCCACGCACCACCTGGCAGATAGACCTTACGCGTATAGCGATGCTGGCCTGTGGTGGGGCGAGAGGAGGTATTGTTATAGTTGTGCGCTGGGGTGATGGTTTCCTGTGGGGCATCGAAGATGGGGGCCACGAGGATATCCTGACCAAAGAGGTACTGGTCTTCCACCATCCACGCCACAGGGTCGTCTGGATACTCGATGAACAGGGCTCTGACCATAGGAAGGCCTGTCTCTGTGCAGGTTTTGGCTTGGGCTACGATGTAGGGCATCAGGGCGTACTTCATTTCAGCATTGGCACGGTAGTAGTCAGTGAACGACTGGTTGTAGAGCCAAGGCTCTGTAGGAGGCGCTCCGTGACTACGGGTGTGGGAGGTGAGGAAGCCAAAAGGCAGCCAGCGACGGTACAGGTCTTCAGGGGTGGACTGTACGAAGCCGCCTATGTCATGGCTCCAGAAGGAGAAGCCTGAGAGGCCAAAGCTGAGGCCTGCATGCAGCGTAGAGAGCATGGCTTCGTTGGTATTGGCAGCATCGCCTCCCCAATGTAGGGGGTAGCGTTGGGAACCTGCCCAGGCAGAGCGTGCCCAGATCACAGCATCGTCTTTCTGCACGTCCTTGGTGACATCCCACACGGCCTTGTTGTAGCGCACAGGATAGAGGTTGTGCTCATAGAGTCCACCTCGCCCATTGTGGTAGAACCCATCGTAGGGCGCTCCTTCGCCAAAGTCCACCTTGATGGCACCCACCCCCATGTCGAGCAGGCTGCGCAGGTGGTCTTGGTACCACTTCACGGCTTCTGGATTGGTAAAATCCAGACAGGCATCCTCATAGGGCAGTGAGCCGTCTGCATTACGTACCACGAGGTTCTTCTCTATCAGTTCGTTGTAGAACACATTGTGCTGGGTGAAGTAGGGGAGTTGCCACAGGCTGATGTGGAACCCATCGTTGAGCAGGTCGTTGATCATCTTCTGCGGATCAGCGAAACGGTCTTCTGCAAACTTATAGTCGCACTGCCAATCTACGCCAAACCAACCAGTATCGAGGTGGATGACATCAGCAGGGATGCGATTAGCCCTTAATTGGGCAGCGATGTCATAAGCATCCTTGTCGCTGAGGTAGGTGATGCGACTCATCCAGGTGCCAAAGCTCCAAACAGGTGGCATGGGACTCTTACCCACCAAGTCGGTAAAGGAATCGAGTATCTCTGCAGGGTTGCCTATGAAGAAGAAAAAGTCGATGGCTTCATCGGCCATGAAGAGCTTGGTGGCTCCTATATAAGTGGCGCCAAAGTCGCATGTCACAGGGGCAGAGGTGTGCATGAACACGCCATAGCCACGATTGGAGAAGTAGAATGGCACGGGCTTGTACATTTCATCTGTCTCAGGACCTTGAGGGTCCGTGACGAAGAGGTTGACTTTCTGTCCCACCTTATTCAATCCTGTGGGTGATTCGCCACAACCATAGATGCGCTCGCCAGTCTTGAGGCTGAACACGGGGTTCAGGCTGCGTGAATTGTCTGTGCCACTCTTCTTGAATCCGAAAGGCAGTAGCTTCACTTGGCTCACCCAGTTGTCATCGTCTGTCCAGGTCTGTGTGAGCACCTTGCCAGTGGCATCCTTCAACACCAGTCGCCAAGGGTCTTTCTGTATGGTGAGCGAGCCTTGTGTGCTGGTATAGACTATCTCTTGGTCTGTCTCTGTGCAGGTCCACTGGGCATGCGGGTCGTTGCGGAGAAACTGGGGTGAGAGCATTACTTCCTCTGTTTCTTTGGGGGGTACCAGGGAGGTAAGCATCCTGACTCTGATGGTGCGATCGGAGATAAAGTCCACCTTGAAACGGAAGGCAGGATCGTTCTCATAGCCACTGGCAGGGAAATCCTTCATCTGCAGCTTGTCCATCACCACTGTATTGGTGTTGAATGCCTGACGAGGCTCCAAGCTGTAGCGTCCCCACTGCACTTTCCCTTCCCCTGTAGAAGGATCGAACTGCGTCAGTTTCTCTGCAAAGAAATAAGTGGCCGTCATGTCCACATAGCCTCGACTCATGTCTTTCGCCTGATTCATGAGTTGTGCAGAAGCTGTGATGAACGAGGCAGAGGCCAGAGCGATAGTCAATAGTGTTTTTTTCATAGTAGTGTTTTTATGTGTACAGATAACATCTTTTAGCGTTGGCTCACACTGTTGATGCGGGCGTTGTAGAACTGCTTGAAGTCGGACCATTTGTAGTATGGGAAGTTGTCCGTAGGTACAGGCAAGGTGGCTTCAGCCTCGTTCAGCAGGCACTTCACGAGGACATCGTCTGTGCCTTTCTTTCCGCGATAGAATACCAGTTGGATGTTACTTGCCTTGCAGGTTTCCCAGTTCTGATAGATGTTCTTGACTTCGTAAGGGTCTTCAGGATCGCGATCGGCCCCATTGATACCCATCAGCACTGTGAGCGGACCAATGCAGGTGTCGTGCCCAAAGCGTAAGTCGGAGATATGGTTGCTGGTGCCATTGATGGCTGCATCGGCCTTGTTCAGGATGTCTTGCAGGATAGGAATCATCTGGTACTGGCTGACAAATACCCAGGAATAAGAACCTAAGTTGGAGGATTCCCACTGGTTCACGATCTCTTGGTCTGTGATGATGTTGCCCATCATGCCCTCATGAGAGATGTTGGGCAGTGAGGTATAGAGGCTGATCAGGTTTCCAGCGATGCGATTCATGTCGCCTGGCAAGCCCTCCGTACTGGTGAAGACACGTGGGACAATCTTCTCACGCAGGGAGTTGTCGCTTTGGAACTTATCTCGATTGGCTTCGTAGCGAGGAGTGGCTCTGGGATAATTATGCTTGATAGGGTTCTGACTGTCAGTAGGTACTACAGCATCGAGGGTGAAGCGGGACGACTGCTCACGGATCTCGATGTTTGGATTGCATTGCACCAGTTCCTGACAGAAGGCCGACATGCTGAGTACGCAGCGTCCAGACAGGGAAGAAATGGCCCAGACGTAGCCTCCTTTCTTGAAGACCTCAGGGAAACGGTTGAACATGTTCCTGGCAATGCCCTGATGCTGCTCCCAACCCAGTTGCGTCAGTTCGCTGACACCCGTTTGCAGCTCTTGCTTGGCAGTCATGAATTTGCCATAGAAAGCCTCCCCTTCAGAGGTCAGCAAGTGCTTTTCATGGGCAGTGGTCAGTAAGGTATCCAGATCGTTATAGAGTTGGTCGCTCCAGTAATATCGCGAACCATGACGGGCGTAGTGACTGATGTAGAATGGCTTGTAGCCTTTTGGAGCCTTGGTCAGTCCTGTGCCTTGAGGCTGGTAAGGATAGTCGTTTCCATAGGCTTTCTTAGGATCCGCTTTCAGTTGGTCGAACGCAGAACCTTGGGCCCATGCTGTGAGGCTGACAAGCACAAAGAGTAGGGAAGTAAGAATGTTTTTCATAGGTTTATAATTTAATGAGTTAATGACTTCGTATCAATTAGTTTAATGCAAATATAGTTTTTTTTCTTCTTATTACCTAAATAGATGATAAAAAATGATGGAGAACAAATAAAAACAAAAACTTTGCGTATCTTTGACGAAGTATAAAAGAAAAAAGATGAATAGGAATCCATTCATTTATTTAGGGTTTATCCGCTTACACCCCAATCGTAGGGCAACGTTATGATTAGGAACAAAAAGATATTATTTCTTCATGGCTTCTTTGCCAGTGGTCAGTGCATTCCTGCCTTGGCATTGAGGGAATGTTTGGAGGGACGTGTGGAAGTGCTTACACCCGATCTCCCTATTCATCCCAAGCGAGCGCTGGAATTGATAGAGGAAACGATAGAGAAGGAAAAGCCTGATCTCCTGCTTGGTAACAGCTGTGGAGCGTTCTATGCGCAGATGCTGGCTCCAATGGTGGGCATTCCTGCTTTGCTTGGCAATCCCCATTTCCAAATGACAGCGTTCTTGAAGACGCGCGTGGGGGCACACCAGTTTAAGTCACCAAGAAAGGATGGCCACCAGCAGTTTGTCATCGACGATGCCTTGATTGCGGAGTTTGCTGAGTTGGAAGTCGTGCAGTTTGATTATTGTACTTCCTCTTTCAAAGATCGTATCTGGGGGCTGTTTGGTGAGGGCGATACCTTGGCACATTTTGAATCGCTCTTCTTGGAGCATTACCACAAGTCGTTCCACTTCCCTGGAGGACATACCCCCACAGCAGAGGAAGTACGCGACTGGTATGTACCATTGGCAGAGAAAATGTTGAATGACCTATGTCAATAATATAATAATGAGATTTGTATGATAGCGAAAATTTTTATTACAGCCCTTTTGGGTATTATGGGTTTAATCATCCTTTCTGGTAAAGGGGATATGCTCATTGCTGGTTATAATACAGCATCCAAAGAAGAGAAGGAGAAAGTGAATATCAAACGCCTACGACTCTTGATGGGTGTTTTTCTGATAGTGTTGGCTCTCTTGGCTTTCCTTCTCGTTGAAGAAGGGTCGTTAATGTCCATAATGGGCTTTGGGGCAATTACTCTAATATTGGCTTTCATTGTCATAGGCCTTGCCAATTCCTCATGGGCAAAGAAACAATAGGTAGAAAAATCAAGAATAGAATAAGTTTTTCGCTGAATATTTTGCAATCTGATAGAAATAGACTATTTTTGCCGCCATTAAGATTTAAATAGCCTATTTTTAATTGACAAAATGAAAACTAAAAAATGTAGATTGAGATGGCTGGCTGTGGTGGTAGGACTTGTGGCAAGTCTAAACCTCATGGCGCAGCAACAGCAAGGTGAACCCGACTGGTTGAAGGATTTCACCTCACGCATCACCCTGAATGGCTATGCCCAGGCAGGATGGAGTTATCAGAATCCCAATGGTAAGTCACAGAACTCATACAACTTGAAGCGTACGCTGCTTTGGGCCAAGGCGAGGATCACTGACAGATGGTCGTTCCTGTTCATGCACGACTTTTCCAGCGTGGTGCAGGAGTTCTATACCGATTATCGCGTGTCGAAGGGCAATGAGATGACGGTGCGCTTTGGACAGTTCAAGCACTCTTATTCGATGGAGAATCCTCTGTCGCCTACTCAGTTGGAGTTGATCGATGTGTATTCGCAGGCTGTGCTTTATCTGGCCGGCGAAGGACCCGATCCGCTGAATGGCGTGAACTATGGTCGTGATTTGGGTCTCGAGGTGTATGGCGATCTGGCCAATGGCGTGATTCATTACGAACTCGCCCTGATGAGCGGCCAAGGCATCAATCGCAAGGATCTGAACAATCAGAAAGATTTTATCAGCAAGCTCGAGCTTCGTCCTGTGGATGGCCTCCGTGTGGTAGCTTCTGGCTATCTGGGTAAAGGTCATGCGATAGGTACAGCTGCCTGGAACCCTGATGTACAGGTGGGCGACAATTACACCCGTAATCGCTACAGCGTGGGTGCAGAGTATAAGACGCAGCCCTATGCAGGCAGTAAATACAAGGAAGCCCGTCCAGCCTCCATCCGCGCAGAGTGGTTGGGAGGTAAAGACGGTGAGGTGGGCTCACGTGGCGGATACGTTACTACCACCCTGCCTTTGGTCGATGCCCTCGACATGGTGGCCAGTGCAGAGACCTACGATCGTAATACCAAGGTTGATGGCTGGGATCAGACCAATTTCACCGTTGGCCTGCAATATTGGTACTACAAGAAGTGTCGCCTGCAGTTGCAATACACCCGTTGTCTCTTGGGCGATCGTTTAGGAAAAGATTATGATTGGCTTCAAGCCCAAGTACAAGTAGCATTCTAAGATTATGATTATAAAAGTATTATTGACAGTTATTTTCCTGGCAGTGATGATTGGGGTAGGTGTTTATACCCGCAAGCAGGCCAGTAGTGTGGATGGTTTCGTATTAGGCGGACGTGCTGTAGGTCCTTGGCTTACGGCTTTCGCTTTCGGAACGAGTTATTTCTCTGCAGTAGTCTTCGTGGGCTATGCAGGACAGTTTGGATGGAAATATGGCCTTTCCTCTGCATGGATTGGCATTGGCAATGCTGTGATAGGTTCGTTGTTGGCGTGGCTGTTGCTTGGTCGTCGCACCAAGTTGATGACACAGCACATCGAGAGTCGCACCATGCCTGATTTCTTTGGCACCCGTTATGCTGATCAGGGACTGCGTGTGGCAGCTTCTATCATCGCCTTCGTGTTCCTCATTCCTTATACAGCTGGTGTGTATAAAGGCATCTCCACCCTGTTCGAGATGGGCTTTGGCATCCCCTACGAATATTGCGTTATCATCATGGCCATCCTCACAGCTGTCTATGTGATTCTGGGAGGCTACAAGGCTACAGCCATGAACGATTTCATTCAGGGCATCATCATGCTCTTTGGCATCGTGGCTGTGATCGTGGCTGTGATCGCTGCTCAGGGTGGTCTCACAGAGGCTGTGTCTAAGCTCTCTGTGCTTCCTGCCGATGGTAGCACTGTGCCGGGTTCTGGAGGCTTTACCTCGCTCTTTGGGCCCGATCCTTGGGGACTCCTTGGCGTGGTGGTGCTCACCTCTCTGGGCACCATGGGACTTCCGCAGATGGTGGGTAAGTTCTATTCCATCACAGACGAGAGCGCCATCCGTCGTGGTACCATCATCTCCACGATCTTTGCCTTTGTCGTGGCAGGTGGATGTTATTTCTTAGGTGGATTCGGACGCCTCTACGACCCAGTCGTGGTGGATGGTAAGATCGCCTTCGACTCCATCGTGCCCGCCATGCTCGTTACACTGCCCGATGTCCTCATCGCCCTTGTGGTGCTGCTGGTACTCTCTGCCTCCATGTCCACTCTGGCCTCACTGGTACTTACCTCATCCTCTACCATGACCCTCGACCTTATCTATCGCGATAAGAAATCCCTTCCTGGTGAGGTGGAAGAAGGTACCATCGACGATATCGTGTCTGAGAAAATCGAGCGTCGCAAGGTAGTGGTGATGCGTGTGCTCATCATGTTCTTCATCGCCATCTCCTTGCTCATTGCCCTCAATCCGCCAACGTTCATCGCCCAGCTCATGGGCATCTCATGGGGCGCTCTGGCAGGTGCCTTCCTGGCACCTTTCATGCTGGGTCTCTATTCACGTAATATCACCCGTGCCTCCGTGTGGGCTTGCTTCATCTGGGGTGTAGGTCTCACAGTTGTCAATATGCTTCTGGGCAATCCTATCAATCCGATCAACTGTGGTGCCATCGCCATGGTGGGTGGCTTCCCTGTGGTTTGGTTGGTGAGCCTCTTTACCAAGAAGTTGCCTAAGAACCTGGTAGATACTATTTTCGAGTGCTATAAATAATATTTAAGACGCATGACAATACAGGAAGCTATCTTAGCCCGTCACAGTGTGAGGGCATATCAAGAAAAGCCTTTGACTGACGATGTTGTCAAGGTGCTTGAAAATGAGATTTCAGAAATTAACCTTAAAAATAAGTTGCACATTCAGCTTATTCTTAACGAGCCCAAGGCTTTTCAAGGAACACTGGCTAAATATGGCATGTTCCGTAATGTCAGCAGTTACTTGGTCATGGCTGGAAAGAAGGCTGATGACCTTGATGAGCGTGTAGGCTACTATGGGGAGTATCTGGTATTGCTGGCACAGACACTTGGGCTGAACACCTGTTGGGTAGGACTCAGCTACTCAAAAGTGCCAGGAACCTATGTGCTTAATGAGGGCGAAAAGATAGCTTGCTATATTGCCATCGGCTATGGGGAGACACAGGGAACAGGCCACAAGATAAAAACCATTGAGCAAGTCAGCAATGTCAGTGAGCGCACCCCATCATGGTTCAAGAAAGGCGTTGAAGCAGCCTTGCTTGCTCCCACAGCTGTCAACCAACAAAAATTCTCTTTTGAGTATGTGGGTATGAAGGATGGGCATCATCTAGTACGTGCCAAAAAAGGTTTTTCCATGATCGGGTATACCCAAATGGACTTGGGCATCGCTAAGTATCACTTTGAGATAGGTGCAGGCAAAGAGAACTTCGAGTGGGTGTGAAGCGAAAGGTTTTGTTGGGTTAAAGAATAACAGGATTGGATAATGAGCGATTTCAGGGAAATGAGAAGGAAACGCCAGCAGCTTTCAGAAGCTGACAGCGTTGCTATATTAAAGAAAGCAACCTCTGGTACTTTGGCTCTGTTGGGTGATAATGGCTACCCTTACGCTGTGCCTATCAGCTATGTCTATGCTGAAGGGAAACTCTATTTCCATAGTGCAATGAGTGGCCATAAGGTAGATGCCATCAGAAACTGTGACAAAGCCTCATTCTGTGTCATTGATCGGGATAATGTTCAGCCTAAAAAATACACAACCTTTTATCGGAGTGTGATAGCTTTTGGGAGAATACATATCATTGAGGATGAGGCAGAAAAACTGAAAACAGCCTATATGCTTGGCAACCGCTATAATCCAAATCAAGATGACACTCTTCAGAAAGAGATCGAGAATGGCTTATCTCGAATGTTAGCCATCCGCTTTGATATCGAACATCTGACAGGAAAAGAAGCGATTGAACTGGTAAGACAGCACGAAGGGTAATGAAGTGCTTAGTGAGATGGGGAATGTATGAACGTTAAGCTACAGTTACATAAGAAAGCGTTTAAGGAATTGACTGCGGATGAGCTTTATGAGCTTCTGAGGGTGCGTAGCGAGGTGTTTGTGTTGGAACAGAACTGTGTCTATCAAGATATGGATGGTGACGACCAAAGAGCCATTCATCTGTGGATGACTGATGGAGATAAGATAATCGCCTTGGCTCGTGTATGCCCTGCAGGTACTCACATGAAAGAAATCTCAATTGGCAGAGTCATTACGACTGAACGAGGCAGAGGCTATGGCAAACAAATCATGCTTCACGCCATTGATGCAGCCATGGATTATTTCGATGCAACGCGCATTGATATTGAGGCTCAGGAATATGCAAGAGGATTCTATGAAAACGTAGGATTCAAGCAGTCGTCCGACATTTTTATGCTCGATGGTATTCCTCACATTAAAATGACATGGGTAAAAGAAATATAGCAAAAAACCAGTAAATACACGCTTATGATCAAGATGTTTGTTATGCAGACTTGTCCGTATTGCGAATACGTAGAGAAGCAGGTCGAAGGAGATTCTCGTTTTGAGGTCATTGACATTGGTAAGCATGTGCACAATCTGAAACAGTTCTTGGATTTGAGGGACAACTGTCCTGCTTTCGATGAAGCGAAGAAGATAGGTGACGTTGGTGTTCCATGCTATGTGTTGGAGGATGGTACGGTGACCCTCTCGTCGAAAGACGTAGGACTGGAACCTATGCCTGAAGATGGTGTTGGAGCATCGTGCAGCCTTGATGGTAGTGGGTGTTGACAGACGTAATGCTATGGATTATAAGGATAAAGTTGTCGTCGTAACAGGGGGTGCACAGGGCATCGGACGATGCATCGTAGAAGAGTTCCAGAAGGCTGGAGCTATGGTTTGCGTTATAGATAAGCAAGAGGGCGATCACTTTGTAGGCGACCTTGCTGATAAACGTGTGTTGGAACAGTTTACGAAGGAAGTGATAGAAAAACATGGGCATGTGGACTACCTTATCAACAATGCCTTACCTTTGATGAAAGGTATTTCAGAGTGCAGCTATGAGGAGTTTCAATATGCCCTGAGCGTGGGCGTGACGGCTCCTTTCTATCTCACTAAACTTTTTGCTCCATATTTCGCTGAAGGAGCAGCCATCGTCAATATCTCATCGTCGCGCGATCGTATGAGTCAGCCTCAGACAGAGAGTTATACGGCTGCGAAAGGGGGCATTGCTGCACTGACCCATGCGCTGGCTGTAAGTTTGGCTGGAAAGGTGCGTGTAAACAGCATTTCTCCTGGTTGGATCGACACAGCTTTCACTGTTTTTGAAGGTTCTGATGCTACGCAACAGCCTGCAGGACGTGTAGGCAATCCTTTGGATATCGCTAACATGGTACTTTATCTCTGCTCCGATAAGGCTGGTTTCATTACGGGTGAGAACATCTGCATTGATGGAGGCATGACCCGTCAGATGATCTATCATGGCGACAATGGTTGGATGTTAAATCAATAACAATGGAAATTATCAGGGCAACAAAGACTGCAGAACAAGCGGGAGCCTACTATGTCCGCATACAGGCTATGGCACGTAAGCATCAGATTCCGCTTCATGTGGAATTTGATGAGCATGACACGCCTGACACCAAGTACATCGTGATGGTTGACGATTTCCTGCCTATGGCTACCTGTAGGCTTTATGCTATTGATGAAGAGCGTGTGATGCTGGGTCGAATCGTCGTACTCCCTGAGTATCGAGGGCAAGGTATTGGTACACTGGTTGTAAAAGAAGCTGAGAAGTGGGCCAAAGAGTTGGGTTTCAAGATTGCCGTGTTAGAGAGTCGCGATAACAAGATTCCTTTCTATGAGACGATGGGCTATGTGGCTGATTACTCACAGAAGATTGTTGGTGAAACCTTCACTTGTTATAAGATGGAGAAGGAACTGTGATGGTCATCAGCAATGACATCCCCAGTCGCATTCTTGCGGTATTTCACATAATAAATATATGTTATATTCGGAATTATATCGTATATTTGCACCCGAAAGGAGAGAGAAATGGGTTTAGAACAGGCTATTTTCCGTAGGTCGGAACTTCTTTTGGGCAATGAGGCGATGGAGTGCATAGCCCAGAAACGTGTTATCATTTTCGGTGTAGGCGGCGTAGGCTCATGGTGCGCTGAGAGTCTGATACGTTCTGGCATCAGGCAACTGACCATCGTGGATTCTGACCGCGTCTGCATCACTAACATCAACCGTCAGTTGATGGCAACCACAAAGACTGTGGGAAAGGTAAAGGTGGAAGCCCTCGAGGAACGCCTGCTCAGCATTAACCCATCTGCAACGATTACAGCCATTCAGCAGATTTTCAATGAAGAGACAGCGGAAAGCTTCCATCTGGAAAGTTACGACTATATCATTGATGCCATTGATTCATTGAAGGACAAGGCACTTCTTATCTTGATGGCCACCCAGATTAAGGGGGCAAAGTTCTTCTCCTCCATGGGTGCAGCTCTGAAATTAGACCCCACTCGCATCAAGGTGACAGAGTTCTGGAAGGTGCAGGGCGACCCTCTGGCACGCGCCTTGCGAAACAAGTTCAAAAAGGAGAAAGCCTTCCCGAAGCACAAGTTCCAATGCGTTTATAGCGATGAACTGCTACAGAACCTTGGGCACAATTCCACGTGTGGCACTGAGCAGTGTATGTGTCCGAAAGCAAAGAACGGCCTAGGCGATCCCAATCTGCTAAACCACGAATGGTGCTCGTCCAAGGCCCAGATTAACGGAACCTTGGCTCACATCACAGCCATTTTCGGCTTCATGTTGGCGGGTCTGGTGCTTCAGGACGTTGTCGCTTCCTCAAAATGAGAGCCTATTTACAGCCTGTTAAATTCCTAAGCTTCTAATAATTAGCTATTTCCCGATGCAAAAGTTACTATCTGCAAATATAAGTAACTGCTAATCAGTCATTCAACATAATTTTAGAGATGCGAAAACTATGCCGAGGGACGCCTAGGGGACAGAAAATTGGCAAAAATCTGCAAATGAAGCTGCCGCCCAAAAAAGAAAAAGCAAACATCTGAAAATATGGCAAAGCGTTTCTTTGCATATTCACATTCGTTAACATGGATTTTTTCTCATTTTTGCATTCAATTTGAATTGAGTATTTTTTATATTCAAGCAATGTCTCTCTAAACTAACTTTAGGAACATTTTTCTTTTCAGTTCTTTGCAGATGTTTATAATTGGAGGAAAAAAGGTTATTTTATCAGCGTTTATACTGTAGGGAAATCTTGTCCCTGAAGGACAAGATTAAGATGTTATCTGTCCCTTTTTGTTCCTCGGCACTCTTCATTCTGTCCCACAGAGTCTGTTAATAATATTATTTGCCAATATAAAAAGTTTAGTTTAGGTTATGGATATTTAATATGGGATTAAACTAAACTATGTTTTATACTATTAAATCGAGCAATCTGACTCTCTTTCTTTTGGACGGCAGTTATACCTTTATTTGTAGTTCTTTGCTTACTTTTTGCTTTTAAATTTGGTAAAAATGCGTATTTGAAGATAAATTTGTATAAAAAGCGCTAATATTTGAGGGAAATGTTTGGTTGGACAAAATAAAAAGAGTATTTTTGCAATAAATTTAGGCTGGTATTCATAAAATAAACGAAGATGGCTACAAAAATA
>JAGCFP010000023.1 GCA_017650045.1 Bacteroidaceae bacterium
AGGCCGCTTTTTTCTCCATAATGTCTCGAATTCGATGAGTCAAAGAGAAACGTAAATGCTCCATAAAGATATCCTGTATCTCAGGAATCTCACCTAAGCCCTCGATGCTAAGCTGCACTTGCAGTCCTCTGGCTTCGAGGGCATTTTTCCAATCTTCAGAGATGTCGTTCTTGGCATGATCGCCTGCCACGAACATAAGTGGAACCAATGTCACCAGTTTTCCCTTTTGTGCCTGTATCAAACGTAAGGCATCCTCCTGTGTAGGATAGCCCTCAATGGTAGCCACATGGTGGTAAGGATGCCCTTCTGCCTTCAGCATATAGTCTAATTGACTATAGATCGCGGTAGCTGGACCTTCAGTACCATGTCCCACAAAAAGCACATGTTCCTTTTGCTTTTCATTAACAGGATGACGCTGCGTCAAAATCTCCACTACACGAAAAGCATCCTCGGTACCATAAAGCAAGGGAGTACCAAGACGAATCTCCTTAAAAAACGATTTCATCGTTTCTATATCTTTACGCAATGATTCCATTTCCTCACCTTCAATGATATTGGTGCTCTGAATGATGACATGTGTGATGCCTTGTGCACGCAGTTTCAGAAGGGCCTCCAGAGGCGTATCTATCTCTATGCCACGCGCTTTAAGTCGGCGAAGGATGATACGTGAAGTAAAAGAGTGGGTGACTGTTAGTTGTGGAAATGCTACCTTGACCTTTTGGTAAAAAGCATCGATGGTAGCTGCACGGGTATCGTCATGTGTAGTACCGAAACTAACCAATAGCACAGCGGCACGATCTTGATCGGTTAGGTTACCAAGTAAGTCATCAGGCACGGCGGTTTCCTCGCCTTGCGACCAAAGGGGAGTTGCTAATAGCATGAAGAAAAGGAGAATCAACCACTCCAACGGTTTGTTAAAATGCATTCTTTTCATATCTAGTTCTCTTTTTATTTCATTAATGTTGATGGGGCACATTTCCCAGATACACATGTTGTATGCCTTCCTCACGCGCAATCTTTTCTGCCATTCTAAGGGTAGAAACAGGTGTTGGAGGAATATCCTGCATCTTGTATTTAGGAAAGAAACGGCTGAAATGGAGAGGGACCTCAGCAAGATCGTTTTCTACCACCCATTTACACATCTGTCGTATCATGTCCATGTTATCGTTAACAGCAGGGATAACAAGGTTGGTCAGCTCTATCCACACATTAGCATCACGCATAGCAAGAATCGTATCAAGCACTGGAGAAAGATGTCCTGCACTGACTTTCTGATATATTTCATCACTGAATGATTTCAAATCGATGTTGGCAGCATCAAGGAACGGCAAAAGGTCAGCAAGTGGTTCCTGACAAACATAGCCAGCAGTGACAAGAATGTTCCACAATCCTTTTTCATGTGCCAATCGTGCTGTATCTATCACATACTCCATATAAGTGAGTGGTTCTGTATATGTGTAGGCAATACCAGGACAATGATGTTTCAGACAGAGGTTTACAACATCATCTGGTGTGAGTTCATAATATCCCACAGCAGTTGGTGCAACTTGAGATATTTCATGGTTCTGGCAATTTAAGCAACGGAAGTTGCAGCCCGTGCAAGCAATCGACAGGCAGGTGGTGCCAGGATGAAAGTGATAAAGCGGTTTCTTCTCAATGGGATCAATGGCCAATGAGCACGGTTTGGCATAAACCTCGCTGACAAGCACCCCATCATAATTCTTACGACTACGACAAATGCCAGTCTTTCCGTTCGAGATCAAACACTGATGCGGACAAAGTTGGCATTTTACTTTTCCATCTTCCAATCGCTGATAATATCTACACTCCATCTTCAATTAAAAAACAATGGCCTCATACACATACAGTTCCGCATCTCGCCAACCATTCCATCCAAGTCCAGCCTTGTCTTGCGAGCAGTGTCCAACAAACTCTTCCTTCGTCCAATTCACTTCGTCAGCCACCTGTGGCAAGAAGGTGCCACTACGATAACCTTTGCGAATATAGATGCCATGACGATGCAACTCAAATTCATCTAAGCTCTGAATACGTCGCATTGGGGTAAGGACAGAGATTTCTATTTTCACATCATCCAACTCATTCTGGCGTAATGGTGGAAAACGAGGATCCTCAAATGCAGCAGCACGAGCCATTTTAGCAACAACCTTTTGCAAAGGTATATCTTCTCCAAAATGTCCAATACATCCCCTAAGTCGTCCGTGTTTATAAAGCGACACAAAAGCTCCACACTTCTGATTGAGAATGGGGTTAGATGTGTTTTGAAGATGAACAGATTTCCCATTCAAACTATCTTTTATACTTTGAAACGCTATCTCCTTAAGCACTCGTTTATCTTCATCAGGCAATAAAAATTCAGTAGAGAGTTGGGCATCTGGCGTAGAGCGTTCAGTGATAGCTGTCTCTGAGCGTAAGACAACAAAAGAGTGATACCCCACCACACGACTGCGATCATAGTCATCAATATCTCCAGAGTTCTGATACATCAGATGCTTTACCTTATATTGATTATCAAGCATCAGCATCAATGAGATGATAGGGAATTCTCCGCATGCACTTGTGGCTAAGTTAGCTATACCTCTAGTGGCATTGGTCTCAAGGGCAGAAATAAACTGCTCCACATCACCACTTTCTATAGCCTCACCAGTCAGAGCATCTACCTTACAGGCATCCTCATACGATGGATAGTGTGAGAAATCGCTGCTGATGACAAAGAGGTTTTCCTCATTAAACCAAGACTTCAGCACCTCTGCTATCCTACTCAGTTTTTGGAAATCGTTGGTGGAAATGATAATAGGTACGATGGGAGGCACGTTTCCTAAACGTCTTTGAAGAAAAGGCAACTGCACTTCTAAGCAATGCTCACGATCATGGGCCTTTGGACGATAGACAAATACGCTGTCAGTTTCTATCAGCTTTCTCGCAGTCTCACGATCCACCTTAACCTCACCTAATGGGGTGGCATAATAATCCACAGCGCTATTCACTGATGCCCCATCAAACCACTCTTGATGACTCGGTCCTATCAGGAATATCCTTTTGTAGGGTTTCTCTGGATTGAGTTTGGCATAAGCAGAAGCGGCCACATTGCCTGAGAAATAATAACCAGCATGAGGCACAATCAGAGCTGCTACATCATTATATTGTTTTTCATTGGCATGAAGTGCTAAAAGGCTATCTACTTCATGACTGAGCCTCTGAGCATTTCCATCATAAAACCTGCCTGCCTGTGTGGCAGGTCTCACTACAGGTCTCGTTTGTCCGTTACTTGTATTCATCATCAGTATTGCAGCTATTATTGTTAATATCACCTTTTCCATCTCAACCATCGTCATGTATCCGATTTCAGCAACAGTTTTGGCGCTTTAAGTATCCAATGTTAGCGTCTGATTGCCTGCGTTAGTACAGGTGTATAAAGTTATTGTACAAAGATAAGGTTAATTAGCGAAAAATGATTTACATTTGCATCAAAATATAAAACGAAAGACGATGAAAAGGATTTTATTGTTTATCTCCACACTCATGCTTTGTGCCATGAGTTCTTTGGCACAAGAAGCCATTTTCAACAGAAACGACCTCACCTCTCCTGAAGTGAATGCTGATGGGACTGTGACCTTCCGTCTTTATGCGCCAAAAGCCATCACAGTGGAAGTGCAAGGTGACTTTCTACAGAATGGCAAGGCTGCCATGAAAGAGGAAAACGGATTATGGACCTATACCTCAGAGTCATTGGCTCCAGAACTTTATTCCTATCATTTTGTGGTAAATGGTATCGACATGTTGGATCCTTCAAGTGTATATCATACCCGCGATATTACAACTTTCAATAATTTCTTCATCGTCACACGCAACAAAGGCGATGTTGGTGACCTCTACTCTGTAAACGAGGTGCCTCATGGCGATGTGCACAAAGTATGGTACGACAGTCCCACCTTAGGGATGAAACGTCGCATGACGGTCTATACACCTGCTGGCTATGATAAGGGAGAAAAGTACCCCGTGCTCTATCTTTTCCATGGTGCAGGTGGAGATGAAGAGGCATGGACCACACTGGGGCGAGCCGCTCAAATTCTCGACAACCTGATAGCTACTGGCAAGGCAAAGCCTATGATTGTGGTAATGCCCAACGGTAATATGAATGCACAGGCGGCTGCAGGAGAATGGAGCAAGGGTATGTATAAACCCTCATTCATGCAACATGTAAGTGATCCCGTACCCACTAAATCGATGGAAGAAAGTTTCCCTGACATTCAGAAGTATGTAGAGAGCCATTATAATGTATTGAAGAACCGTCAGAATCGTGCTGTGGCAGGTCTGTCGATGGGTGGTGGCCACACCTATGCTGTAAGTAAACAATATCCGGGCAACTTCGACTATATCGGGCTGTTCTCTGCTGCCATTCTTTATGGTATCAATGCCAACTTTATGGATGTGAATCTACAAAGTCTGCAAGCAGACCAGACACTTTCTCGCCAAATCGATGCGCTGAAAGCTGCGAAGCCTAAACTGTATTGGATAGGTATCGGTAATACCGACTTCCTGTATAACATCAATAAAGACTACCGCTCTTACTTGGATGGCAAGCAGTTCCCTTACGAATACTACGAGAGCGAAGGAGGTCACATCTGGCGTAATTGGCGCCTCTATCTTACCATCTTTGCACAAAAGGTTTTCAAATGAATTGAGATAAAGAGTAGAATGGATACTTTACAACACATAGTTTCGATGGATACTGACTTAATGCTTAGTATCAACGGGTGGCATTCCTCATTCTTTGATGGATTTATGTGGGGTTATACGCAGGTAGAAATATGGATTCCCTTCTATATAGCCTTACTTGTCTTTCTTGGACGGAATATGAAGTTACGCACCTTCTTGATTGCTTTGGCATGTGTGGGTATTACTATCTTGCTTTGTGATCAAGTAACTTCTCATCTCATTCGCCCCATCGTACAGCGACTTCGCCCTGCCAACCTAGAGAATCCTGTTAGTGAGTGGGTACATGTAGTGAATGGTTATCGTGGTGGTCGTTTCAGTTTCCCATCAGCACATGCGTCTAACACATTCGGGCTGGCATTTTTGTTAATGTTTTTGTTCAGAAATAAATGGCTTACCTCCTTAATGATACTTTGGGCTTTTCTTAATTGTTATTCACGCATCTATCTTGGTGTACACTATCCAGGCGATATTCTCGCTGGACTGTTCATTGGTTTCTTGGCCTCTTATTTTGCGTATAGGATATTCATACTATGGAGCCATGAACGTCCTGATCATTATCCTTTAATGGCATTGAAGCTGCCAACTATTGTATGGCTACTTTCCGTACTTTACCTTTGCATCTATGCCATTACTCTGTTCCACATTCAATAAATAACTTATTTACTTGCAATATCATCATATAGCTTTTGCAAGTAAGCCTTGGCAGATATTGCATTCTTACCTGGTATAGTGCCCTCATCAACCACTACTCTACCAGACTTATTGTCATAAATCCAACAGTTGTCTTCTGAGACCATTCCCATAGCATCTGGGACTGTAAAAAAGGCGAAATGCGGAGCAGACTGGTTGAACATGTCTTTACTGAACAGAAAATCTGAATGTGGAAGCTCCATCTGTGCCAGAAGCGTAGCAGCTATATCATGCTGCGTTCCGATGGTCTCCACTTCCATAGGCTGACGAATAGCCCCACCCGTGATGAGCAAAGGAATCTGATAACGCTCTACTGTTAGATTATCAATGTTCTCTGGATAAGCACCCAAATGATCAGGCACAATAACAAGAACCGTATTCTTCCACTGCGGAAGTTTCTGGAACTCAGAGATAAACTCACCCAGACAGTGATCAGTATAGGCAAAGGCATTCAGGCGAGGATTATCCAACTTATGGAAAGGCACTTCAAAAGGTTCGTGACTACTACTGGTTTGCAATACACGGTAATGTGGCATTTGGCCTTCCTTGTAATTTTTCGCTTCTTCTTGGAGATCTTGTAACAATCGGACAAAGAGCACCCCATCATGTACCCCCCACTTACTCTGACGTTCACTGGCAGTAAAGTCGTCCTCAGAAATGATGGTTCCAAAACCTGAAGCACGCAAGTAAGAACGCATGTTTGTAAAGTTGGCATCACCTCCATAATAGTAACTTAAATCGTATCCTGCCACACGTAAGGTGGATGCTATGGAAGGTAATTGCTGTGCCTTACGAGGATATTTCATCATACTCATGGTAGGCTGTGCTGGATATCCACTGAGAATAGACACCAATCCACGATCTGTTCTGAAGCTGTTGGCATAGAAATGCTTAAAGAAAATAGAATTCTTTGTAAGACTATCCAGATTGACAGCCACCCCAGCTTCGCCTCCCAAAGTCTGCATCAACTTGCTGGAGAAACTCTCCAAAATCAAGAACAATACATCAGGACGTTTGGTCGTAAACAGATTGTGCAAGGAGTCAGTACTTTCCTGCATTATTACTTGTACTAATGAATCTGGCCTTGCATTCAGTGCTACTTGTGGATCGACTAATTCAGCAAAAGCTTCATCAACTTCATCATCACTCATAAAGCGGTATTGATTGGCGAAATCTCCTTCTTTCCCCAAAGACTCCATAAGATTGAAAACAGGATTGATGGCTGCATGATTCAAGGCCATGTTCTGACTATAGAACACATGCCCAGTATTCATCGTGGCTTCTGAGAATCCACCTCTAATAGGAATGAAAAGCAAGGCTGCCAATAATACCAAAACTAATGTAACTGACCACTTCTTAGCTCGTTCCAATGCTTGTAAAGCTGGTTGTAACACAAAGGCTCTGAACAGCAAGAAGATAAAGACTGCTGTAATCAACATGGTTAGCACAGCTACCAACTTGAAAAGCCATCCCACACTGGCTAATGAATCAGCAGGAGAAGTAAGGAAATAAAACACTGGAGTAGCATCCAGTCGGAAACCCCAGAAATCATATAACCCTAAGTCCACCACGAAAATGATGGCCACCAACAAAGCCATAATCAAGAAATAAAGCCTTGCACTTTTTCTCAGCCATGAGGCAGTTGTCCACACAGAAATGATTAACAGCAAGGCAGGAATAGCTGTAAGGTAGCCAGCCATAGAGAAATCGAGTGGCAAGCCATGCCAGATAACACTCAACCAATCGGTTATAGATGCCCCAGAATAGAGTTTATGATAATACGCCATGAACATTGGTTTCTGTAAAGCAAAAACCAATACCCAAAGCACGAAGGTCAATATGAGTCGTTTAATTCTATCCACAAGCAATTATATCTTAAATCTTTTTTAGCACCAAATGGTGAGTGATGGTTGAAGGAAGCTCTTCTGCATAATGGGTGACCATAATCATGGTCTTGTCCTTACGACGACAGAAAGCTTCGATAACACGCTTCACCCGCCTTCGATTGTATGTATCCAATCCATGAAGTGGTTCGTCAAGAATCAGCAATTCTGGATCTTTCACAAAAGCTCTTGCAAGCAAAACCAGTCGTTGCTCCCCACTTGACAAGCGCAGAAACGGACGATCAGTTAGATGTCCCACTCCAAAGATCTCCATCCACCATTGGCAGATGGCAAATTGCTCTGGACGTGGCTTTACGTAAAGTCCTATTGTGTCATGTAATCCACTGGCCACAATCTCTACAGCAGGAAGATTCTTTAGATAACTGCGATGCATCTCAGGACTCACATAACCAATATGTTTCTTGATGTCCCAGATACTCTCCCCTGTTCCACGTTTGCGCCCAAAGAGCGAGATGTCACAGGCGTACGACTGCGGATTATCTGCACATACCAGGCTCAGCAGCGTACTCTTTCCTGAACCATTGGCACCACTAAGTGCCCATTTCTCTCCACGTCTCACTGTCCAATCCAGTTCCTTCAAGATGGTACGTTCTTCATAACGGATACTCACTTTATTCAGGCGAACAATCTCTGCATTGGGCATTGCAACTGCACATTCGTCTTGATAGGGCAATCCTACGATTTGGTGCTGTATCTGGTTATAAGCCGTTTCTTCTTTCTCTCGATGAATAATATCTTCCTTGGCAAATTGCAACAGATATTCTTCACGAGTGATTTTAGGAAGCAACTTCTTATCCTCCATTGGTAGGACATGCGTAATAAAGTCAGGCACAAAGTCGAGCATCGACAGCACCAAGATAATCTGCAACCCTTCCATGTGCGACAATTGAGTAAGCAAGTCATTCAGTTGCACACGCGTCTCTGCATCCAAACCAATAAACGGATTGTCCATAATGACAATACGTGGATGGGTAAGCAAAATCTTTGTCAACTGGAATTTACGCATCTCCCCACTCGAAAGGGTGATGATAGGCTTATCCAGTACTGGCTCTATATGAAAAAGGTCGAAGAGCTGACGCTGCAAAGGCGACTCTTCATAATCCCCTAATAATTCGCGTACAACAGGCACTTCCTCATGATCGGTAGTGTTCCAACGCATTTGGTAATAATAGTTGGTTTCCGTACTACCATATGTATCGCGGAAGGTGATGTACTTGATGTTCTTATAAACCTCTGGCATGGGGGAAGGGCGAAAATCGTAGGTAATGGAGCCTGTAGGTTGTAAGGCTATCTTACCTGTCAGCATATCTACCAACAAGCTTTTTCCTGAAGCATTGGGCCCCATGATGGCTACATGCTCTCCATCGAGCAGTTCCAGATCAACAGGTTCTGCCAATCGCACTTCAGGAATGCGCGCCACTCCTTTCTTGATTTGTATGGTGCAGGACTTCATTATGATTCACTTAGATACATAATCAGCGCACTCTGAGGAGGCACCATCGTCACAGGCCCATAGGTTATGCCCAGTCCCTGTTCATTGATGGCACCATCTCGACACACGATGACATAGCGTCCTCCTGGAACCTCCACTTTGGCGAAGTCCTTGCGGGCATTCAGCACAACTATGATGTCTTTCCACTCATCACGAGCATCTTGCAGACGATAAGCCACTACCCCCTCCAGCTCTATTGGAAGGAAACTCACACCACTGCGTACTCGCTCTGCATCGCCCATGTGGAAAGCTACATGATGCTTACGCAAAGCAATCAGATTCTTATAATAATTGTATACATCGTAATGCGTTGCCAAGCGATGCCAATCAATGGTATTGATGGAGTCAGGACTCTCAAAGCTGTTGTGCACTCCTTTCTTATCTCTCATTACCTCTTCTCCTGCGAAAAGGAAAGGAATGCCCTGAGAAGTCAGGACTGCTGTCTGTGCCAATTTATCAAGTCTGGAAAGCTCATCAGGACGGATGCCTGGGATGCTTGTCATTAATCTATCTACCAAGCACATATCGTCATGACAAGACACATAACTGATCATTTGTGTAGGTTGTGCTGCCCATGAAGCAGTGCTATAATTCACTTTTGTATAGTCAATGGCAGGATGTTCGATGGCGCCAACCAATCCAAACTTAATGCTCTCTTCATTTCCAGCGATGCCTGCCAGATAAGCGCCAATGGAATCACTGTTCCAAGGGCCTCGCAAGCCATCGCGCATCTCGTCACTGAAAGCAGCAATACCAGGCAACTGGCGGATATTGGCTTTCATGGCCAACTGGTTTTCTGGCAACTGTGGTGTACTTGCTGCCCAGCCTTCACCATAGATCAGCACTTGTGGATCTATCTGCTGTGCAGCTTCACGAATAGCGTTCATGGTTTCTATGTCGTGAATACCCATCAAATCGAAACGGAAGCCATCGATATGGTATTCGCGCATCCAGTAACGCACACTCTCAACCATAAAGCGTCGCATCATGGGGCGTTCACTGGCTGTTTCATTACCACATCCCGATGCATCAGCGAACTTCCCATCCTCCGTCATACGATAGAAATAACCTGGAACGGTGCGTTCAAAGTTGCTTCCTTCTGTATTGAAAGTATGATTAAAAACCACATCGAGCACCACGCGGATGCCTGCCTTATGCAATGCCTGTACCATCTGCTTGAATTCGCGGATGCGCACCTCAGGCGCATAGGGATCAGTAGAATAGGATCCATCAGGTACATTATAGTTCAGAGGGTCATAACCCCAATTATACTTTCCTTCTTCCAATGTATGTTCATCCACAGAGGCATAGTCATAACTTGGCAAAAGATGTACATGGGTAACGCCTAACTCTTTCAAGTGATCGATGCCTGTTGGAATACCTTCTGGAGAGCGGGAACCTTCTTCTGTCAGTGCCAGATACTTGCCCTTATGTGCGATACCAGAAGATTCATGTGCGGAAAAGTCGCGATGATGCATCTCATAAATCACTGCCTCAGAAACACTGCCCAACTGAGGTGCCCTGTCTTGACTCCATCCTGCAGGATCCGTATCTCGCAAGTCGATAATGGCTCCACGCTGTCCGTTTACTCCCACTGCATGTGCATTGATGCCAGGAGTATCACCCAGCCAACGACCCTCTTGCTTCACGTTGAACACGTAGAACAGTCCCTTGAGGTCTTTGCCGACTTTCGTCTTCCAAGTTCCCTGCTCTGCTCTTGCAAGGGTATAGGTATCAATGGGATGTCCACCTTCACCCGTTTCATAAACCAGTACACGCACCTCTTCTGCTGTAGGAGCCCACAATGTAAAGGTTGTTTCTGTTGGCGAGTAGTTCATTTCCAACAATTCATCTGTACGCACAGGATACTCATCGAAAGAAGCGTAGCGCACCACCTCTTTTTTACAGCCTGCCAAAGCAGCCCCCATCAATATCATAATTACCAGTCTTTTTATCATAATACACTAATTAGCTCTTAACTCTAAACCCTTAACTCTTAGCTCTAAACACCCGACACTTTCTTCGGATTCTTCTGCACGAAATCCTTCCAGCTCTTGTATTCCTTCTCCACCTTCGGACTACCCATCTGCAGATAGTGGCAATAAGCTGCGCCTAATGCATCTGTGGCATCCAGAAATGTGGGAAGTTCTGCTTTATCAAAGTGCAACAAACGCTGAAGCATGCCCGCCACCTGCTCCTTTGAGGCATCACCATTACCAGTAATGGCCATCTTGATTTTCAAAGGCGCATACTCCGTGATGGGAATGTCGCGACTGATGGCTGCTGCCATAGCCACCCCTTGCGCACGTCCCAACTTCAGCATACTCTGCACATTCTTCCCAAAGAACGGGGCTTCAATGGCCAGTTCATCAGGCAGATAGCTCTCGATGATGCTGAGCACCCGCTCCTGAATGTGACGCAGTTTCAGGTAATGGTCGCCAAACTTTCGCAAGTCGATGATGCCCATAGCCACCAATTCTGGTTTGGTGCCCACTATCCGCAGCACCCCATATCCCATGATGGTGGTGCCCGGATCTATACCAAGAATTATCTTCTCTTTGACTGGTTGCAGCATGATTTCGCTATTTTGACTGCGAAGATAATGCAAAGCTGTCAAAATGCCAAATTTCGAAGAATAAAGAACAGATTATATAGAATAGAATAGCAGCCCCTCTGTCGCATCCAGCTGTTGAGTACAGGCCTTGTGCTAATTGTCGTATTGCTGAATTTACCTAATATCCTACTAACTTTCAATTTAGTAACGAGGTAAATTCTTGCCACAAATCGCCAGATAAATGGGCGATATGGGGAGAAAACAATGTCTTTGTAGGGAGAAAAGTTATGTTCAAAGCTTGTGAACGTACGTTCAAAGCTTGTGAATGTACGTTCAAAGGCTTTGAATGTACATCCAAAGGCTTTGAATATAAAATTGAACGTAAGGAAAACTAAAAAAAGTAAGGTAGAAAGCATTAATTATAAAGCAAAACAATGTGAGGGTGAAAAAATAAGGACGAAGACAGGCAACCCGGAAATACTTAAATAAATTTGGTATTTCACTCGCCTTGCACTATCTTTGCAGTTTGAAAGAAGAAAATAACAAACTAACGATATGCTGACTGACAAAATCAACGAACTTCTGAAAGAAGTACAAAACTTGCATGCTGCCAATGCTGAGGAGCTGGAGGCACTGCGTCTGAAGTATCTGAGCAAGAAGGGTATCATCAACGACTTGATGAACGACTTCCGCACAGTGGCTGCTGAACAGAAACGTGAAGTGGGTATGAAACTCAATGAACTGAAGAAGCAGACGCAAGACCGCATCGCTGCGCTGAAAGAGCAGTTTGAAGCCATCAGCGAAAGCAAGATGGATGCAGACCTCACTCGCACGGCTTATCCCATAAAGCTGGGTACCCGCCACCCCATCACCTTGGTAAAGAATGAGATCATCGATATCTTCGGACGCATGGGCTTCACATTGGCAGACGGTCCTGAAGTGGAGGACGACCTACATGTGTTCACTAAGATGAACTTTGCAGCCGACCATCCTGCTCGCGACATGCAAGACACTTTCTTCATTGAAAACAACGAGGATGACGTGACAAAGAACATCATCCTGCGCACACATACCAGTAGCGTTCAGGCTCGTGTGATGGAGAAGACACAACCTCCTATCCGCGTGATCTGTCCAGGACGTGTTTACCGTAATGAGGCCATCAGCGCACGTGCACATTGCTTCTTCCATCAGGTAGAAGGACTCTATATCGACAAGGGTGTGAGCTTCACGGATTTAAAGCAAGTGTTGCTGACTTTCGCCCGTGAGATGTTTGGTCCTGAGACCAAAATCCGCCTGCGTCCTAGTTACTTCCCATTCACTGAGCCCAGTGCAGAGATGGACATCAGCTGCAACATCTGTGGTGGTGTGGGATGCTCTTTCTGCAAGCAAACTGGATGGGTAGAGATTTTGGGTTGTGGTATGGTGCATCCTAATGTCTTAGAGGCTTGTGGCATCGACAGCAAGGTCTATACAGGCTATGCTTTCGGCTTAGGCATAGAGCGCATCACTAATCTGAAGTATCAGGTAAGTGACCTGCGCATGTTCTCAGAAAACGATGTGCGTTTCCTGAAAGAGTTTGAGGCAGCATATTGATGCGGAAAGCAGAACGATACAAAGGAGTGCTGGAATGGTTCAGAACCAATGTGCCAGTAGCAGAGACAGAGCTGAAGTACGATAATCCGTTCCAACTGCTGATGGCCGTGATCCTGAGCGCCCAATGCACGGATAAAAGGGTGAACATGATTTCACCAGCTTTGTTTAAGGCATTCCCCACTCCTGACGTGATGGCAGCCTCAACACCTGAAGTGGTCTATGAATATGTGAAGTCGGTTTCTTATCCCAACAGCAAAGCCAAGCACTTAGTGGGCATGGCGCAGATGTTGATGAAGGACTTTGGTGGTGAAGTGCCTGATAATCTGGACGATTTAGTCAAACTTCCAGGTGTGGGACGCAAGACGGCCAATGTGGTGCAAGCCGTGATTTTCAATAAACCCACGATGGCAGTGGATACACATGTATTCCGTGTAAGCCATCGCATCGGACTGGTAGATGAGCGTTGCACCACTCCTTACAGTGTGGAAAAGGAACTGACTAAGTATATCCCAAAGGCGGACATACCTACCGCACACCACTGGCTTATCTTACATGGCAGATATGTCTGTATGGCCAGAAAGCCTAAATGTGACAAGTGTGGATTACGCGATTATTGTAAGTATATAAATAATGTATAACATTTAAATTATCAAACTATGACTATTGATCAATTCAATTTTGCTGGCAAGAAGGCAATTGTTCGCGTGGACTTCAATGTGCCATTGGACGAGAATGGCAAAGTGACTGACGACACCCGTATCCGCGGTGCGCTTCCTACTCTGAAGAAGATTTTAGGTGATGGTGGTGCACTCATCATCATGTCTCACATGGGCAAGCCTAAAGGTAAGGTGAACCCTAAGTTCTCTCTGGGCCAGATAGTTGACAATGTAGCTGCTGCTCTGGGTACTCCTGTAAAGTTTGCTCCTGATTGCGCTAAGGCTAAGGATGCTGCAGACGCATTGAAACCAGGTGAGGTGCTGCTGCTGGAAAACCTGCGCTTCTATCCTGAAGAGGAAGGCAAGCCAGTAGGTATCGAGAAGACAGATCCTGCATACGATGACGCTAAGAAGGCCATGAAGGCAAGCCAGAAGGAGTTTGCAAAGACTTTGGCTTCATACGCTGACTGCTATGTCATGGATGCCTTTGGTACTGCTCACCGTAAGCATGCTTCTACTGCTGTTATCGACGATTTCTTTGACAAGGACCACAAGATGTTGGGTTACCTGATGGAGAAGGAAGTTCAGGCAGTAGACAACGTACTTGGTAACATCAAGCGCCCATTCGTTGCTATCATGGGTGGTTCTAAGGTTTCTTCAAAGATTGGTATCATTGAGAATCTGCTGGGTAAGGTGGATAAGCTCATCCTCTGTGGTGGTATGACCTATACCTTTGCCAAGGCTCACAATGGTGAGATCGGCCAGTCTATCGTTGAGCTCGACAAGTTGGATGTTGCTCTGGGCGTTGAGGAACTTGCTAAGAAGAATGGCGTAGAGCTTATTCTGGGAAGCGACTGTACAGCTACTGACGGACTTGATTTCTCATCTATGACTGTTAAGCCAGGTTCTAAGATCATCACTTGTCCTGCTAATGAAATTCCTGCTGATCTGCAAGGTGTAGATGCTGGTCCTGAGAGCCAGAAGGCATTTGCTGAAGCCATCAAGGGTGCCAAGACCATTCTGTGGAACGGTCCTGCTGGTGTATTCGAGTGCGACAACTTCACTGCTGGTAGCCGTGCTATTGGTGAGGCTATTGCAGAAGCAACTGCTGAGGGTGCTTTCTCACTGATTGGTGGTGGCGACTCTGTAGCTTGTGTCAACAAGTTCGGTTTGGCAGATAAGGTTTCTTACATCTCTACTGGTGGTGGTGCATTGCTCGAAGCTATCGAGGGTAAGGTACTCCCAGGTGTGGAAGCTATCAATAAATAAGTTTGGAGTTCAAGGGTTAGAGTTTAGAACTTTAAGCTTAGAGTTTTAAGCTGGTAACCAAGCATTTATAGTACGGATTAATCGGAAAGAGAGATAAAATATCTTTTGTTCTCCGATTAATCCGTGTTTTTTTATTATCTTCGTCCCCTGATAGTTTTTAAAAGATGAAGAAAGGCGATATAAATGACAGATACCACGAAATCTGCTCAAGTTTGAGTGAGATGCGGTTGATAGATGCTTTCAAGCAACTGGAAAACTTGTTACTTCTCAATCCAGAATGGGAATTAAACAGCCAGTTGGACCAATTGAAAACATCCTATCGCTATATGTTGCAATACCTCCTTATGGGAACAGAAGATCCTGGAAGACAGAAGTTGCACCATAAAATCATCACTGACACATGGAAAATAGCCGATCGCCTTTCTCATCACTTGTTGGTAAATCATACCAAATCCACATACACAGAAACCTTTCTACGCTGCCAACAGGAAGCTTCTTTAGCTGAATTATTGGCACAACTTGAGACTTTTCAGGATAATCTGGATGTACTACAGATTACTGATACACGGGTTAGTAGCTTGGAACAGGAAATGGCTGCCCATGAGAAACTGGAAGAACAATTATTCGACAAGGTTTGGACAAGTATAGAATGGACCAACGAAGAGCTACAAGTTGCCACAGCTGCATTAAGTTCAGAGACATTACTCAATGCTGATCTATGTTTATTGATCAGTGCCGTTACCATCAGTCTGCTCCAATGCTTTGATGAGCGTAAGGTACTGTTTATCCTCAATGTGTCAGAGCATACAGAACCTCATGTACAAATCCGTGCCATTGTCTGCTTGATGCTGTTGTTATACTTATACGACAAACGCATACCTTTCTATCCAGAGATTATGAGTCGCCTTCGCTTAAAAGAAGACGACAAAGATTTCTGTAAGGAAATAAATATGGTTTATCTGCAACTACTTAAAGCACAAGATACACAAAAGATTACCAAGAAGATGCGTGAAGAAATCATGCCCGAAGTCATCAAGAACATGCAGAAATATGGACATGGTTTAGATCCGTATGAAGAAAACGACAAGAACCCAGATTGGGAAACGATGGATCAGGTACTGGATGAAAAAATAAGGGAAATGAACGACATCCTTATGGAAGGTGGCGATGTTTACATGAGTACATTCTCCATGATGAAGCAGTTCCCGTTCTTCCGCTCTATCTCCCATTGGTTCCTCCCGTACTTCCAGCAACATTCTTTAGTTTTAAAGGCCATTGGGAATGTCTCACAAACGAACGAGACCATCAACATCATCCTAAGTAGTTCGGGTATCTGTGACAACGACAAATACTCCATGCTCTGCGTTTTACCTTCAATGCCCGAAGAGCAGAAACAAATGATTGCCAATAAAATCAATGCCACAGGAGACCAGGCAATGATACAAGAGAACCTGCAGGAGATGGAGAAGTATAATCTACGGAAGGATGTAATAGCCAACAACTATACCCACTGTCTGTATCGATTCTTCAAGCTCTATCCTAAACTGGAAGATTGTCCTGATATTTTCGATGAGAGTCTGGATTTCTATGACTCCCAGTTGTTCTGCAACTTTGTTGGTTCCGCACAGTATTTGCGTGAGGTATGCAACTATCTATTCAAATACGAGCGTTATCGTTCAGTACTTAACGTTCTGACCCTTATAGAAAGCACAGGGGAGACTATTGCCTCTGATTATCAGAAAATGGGCTATTGCTACCAACACTTCTGTAATTACTCTTCTGCACTTTCCTATTATGAAAAAGCAGATATGTTGCAGCCCCATAACAGCTGGACCATACGACACATTGCTACCTGCTATCGACTGACCCATCGTTTTGAAGAGTCACTCTCCTATTATCAGCAAGCAGCAACCCTATTACCCGAAAACAAGAGTATCATTTACCAAACAGGTGTCTGTCTGCTGGAATTATCGCGCTATGATGAAGCGTTACAGAAGTTTTTCCAGTTGGATCTGATGGAGAGTAACAGTCCTAAAATATGGCGCGCCATTGGTTGGTGCTCATTCATGCAGGGTAAGTATGAGCAATCTATCAATTATTTCAAGAAGGCAATCAACCAAAAGCCTCTGCCCAATGATACAATGAACTTAGGGCATGTCTATCTTGTTCAAGGGCAACTGAAGAAAGCCATCGAACTCTACAAAGAAGCCTCTATGCAGATGAAGAGCGATGCTAAGGATTTTGGGTCCTTTAATGATGTCTTTCGTGAGGATGAGAAACTTCTGAAAGAAAAGGGAATAGATCCACAACTTTTCCCACTCATTCTGGATTTGGTTTCTTCAGAGGACTGATTGCTCTATTTTCTCTATTTCCTTGAAGAGCCTTTGCACGGGTAATCCCATGACATTGTAGTAGCTGCCTTCCAAGCCCTCTACACCAATATATCCTATCCATTCCTGAACACCATAGGCACCAGCTTTATCATAAGGACGGTAATGGTCCACATAGAAAGTGATGTTCTCTTCTCTCAACGGAGCAAAGCGAACATGCGTTTCTACGCTAAAGCTACGCTGCCAATCTTTTGTTGTCAGTGCTACACCTGTATAAACCTGATGGGTGCGACCAGATAATTTCTTAAGCATCAATATTGCCTCTTCCCTGTCAACTGGCTTACCCAAGACCTCGCCATCGAGCCATACGATGGTATCGGCAGTAATGACTAAGTCATTGCTTTCGATTTTGGTGCGATAGGCATCCGCTTTTTCTTTGGCAATGTAAAGAGGGATGTCTCCTTTCTTCAGCTCTGATGGATAAGACTCATCTATGCCAGGAAGTGTACGAACCTCAAAATCAATCCCTAATCCAGCGAGTAACTCTCTTCTTCGTGGGGAATTACTTGCCAATATCACATGATATTTCTCCAGCATCTTCATTCTACCAGCAACTATAGACTTCCTCATCCTTCATCCACATACCATTAGCCTTAAGGAACTGCTCCAAGATATCGCGAGCCACTCCATAACCACCAAGAGCAGGGGAGATATATTTAGCCACTGCTTTCACTTCAGGAGCAGCATCTTTGGGACAACAAGGTAAGCCACAAACCTTCATTACAGGCAAATCAGGTACATCATCTCCAACAAAGAGTATTTCTTCATCCTTTAATCCATGACGATCACGGAATCTTTCATAATCCACCATCTTTACAGAAGAAGGAAGATAGATATCTTCAGGGTCAAAACCCAAGTTAATGTAACGCTTGCGAACATTAGGAGCATTACCGCCTGTGATAATGGCCATAGGAATCTTCATAACACAAGCGATATGTAAGGCATAACCATCTTTGATATTCACTGTACGAACTGGGATACCCTCAGCATCAATAGGTACCATATTAGCACTCAACACTCCGTCTATATCGAAGGCCAGAGCCTTTATCTTTGTTAAATCGTAGTTTATCATCGTCCTTTATATTAATTGAGAATTGAGAAATATGATGCAATTAGTAATCATTGTGCAGTTTATTTTCAACGCTCAAGGTTTTACATCTATAGTTATCGAACCACTCTTCAAACCTTTGGCAGATGCCTGTAAAGTAAGCGTCCCTGCCTCTTCCCCACTCTGCAGAATAGCAGTCAGTTGACCGCTAAAGGCATGCATCTGTGGAAGGTGGAAAAGATCCAGACAGGCTGCATCCCCATTAGCACTGGCTCGATAAGAACCAGCCCCTGTTACCTTGAATGTTACCAATCTGCCATCATCAGGACAGAGATTTCCATCTTTATCTACCACCCGTACCGTCACGTAAGCCAAATCCTTGCTGTCAGCATTCAATCGAGATCGATCAGTAACCAGTTCCAAATGATGTGGATTACCAGCTGTATGCACCACCTTTTCCATCGCAGCACGTCCATTGCTATCATAAGCCACCACCTTCAATTCTCCTGGTTCATATTTCACATTGTCCCATATCAGTCGGTAGCGACGGGTAAAGTTCAACGTATCCTTTGCCTGCAGTAACTTATTAGCTTCTGCAGCATCCATTTTCTTCTGAACACCTTGGCTCTTGCCATTAACAAACACTTCCGCACTTGGATAATCTGTATAAACCACAACAGGAGTCACCTCTCCACGACGATCCTTCCAAGTCCAATGAGGCAGAACATGAAGTGTATGGTCTTTCTTGTTCCATATACTGCGATACAAATAATAGCGATCTTTGGGAATACTTGCCAAATCTATAATTCCAAAGAGAGAGCTATGACTTGGCCAAGCGTTGGTATCGTAAGGTGTTGGTTCACCCAGATAATCGAAACCTGTCCACACAAACTGTCCGATGGTCCAGTCATAGTCATCAGCCAAAGCAAAATCCACATCAGGTACATTACTCCACCAGCAGAACTCCATATCATAACCTGTGGACTGGTGGTCGGGATACATGGCACCTGTCTTTATCTGCAACGGAAACTTATACACCCCTCTTGAACTGACCGTTGAAGCAGTTTCCGATCCTAAAACCAGATTATGAGGTAACTTTTGGTAGGCTGCTTCATAGAACTGCGTTCGATAATTCAAGCCAGGTATATCAATCTGTGCAGCGAAACCATTGTCCAACGCACAAGCAACCTGATCCATACCCAAGGTTACTGGACGGGTAGGGTCTTCTCGATGGCAGATATCCTGCAACATCTTTGCCACCTGCAAGCCTCCTGGCTGACATTGGGAAGGGACTTCATTACCGATACTCCACAACATTACGCAAGGATGGTTACGATAGTTGTGCAGCATATTTACCATGTCTTTTTCTGCCCATTCATTAAAAAAGCGGTGATAACCATTCTCACACTTAGCAATGTCCCATTCATCAAAAGGCTCAATCATCATCATGAACCCCATCTCATCGCAAAGATCTACCAACTCTGGAGCTGGCATATTATGACTGGTACGAATGGCATCACAACCCATATCTTTCAGTATAGTGAGTTGACGACGTAAGGCTGCCACATTGATTGCTGCGCCAAGTGGTCCTAAATCATGATGATTGCAAACCCCTTGGAACTTACGCAACTGCCCATTCAAGAAGAAGCCCTTGTCTGCAATATATTCCACACTACGAATTCCAAAACGAGTAGTATAGGTATCGGTTTTCTTACCGTCAACATAGATTTCTGACACAGCCTTATATAGACTTGGACTCTCTGGACTCCACAACTCAGGATTCTCCACGATGAGGTTTTGTTCGAAGGCTGTGCGTTGCAGCATACTTTGCGTATTGTCCTTCACTGCCACTTCCTTACCATTAGGAGAAAGGATATGGGTTACAATGCGCACCTCGTCATCTCCTGCGTGCTCCA
>JAGCFP010000024.1 GCA_017650045.1 Bacteroidaceae bacterium
AAAAGCCCCTGAGGTATCGCTGCAAGAGGCAGTGGTCAAGGGATTGGCACCAGATAAAGGACTCTATATGCCTGAGCGCATCAATAGTCTTCCAAAAGAATTCTTCGAGCAGATGCCAGAAATGGGTTTGCAAGAGATGGCATATCAAGTAGCAGATGCTTTCTTTGGGGAGGACGTTCCTGCAGAAAAGCTCCGTCAGATAGTCTTTGACACCCTTAGCTTTGAGATTCCGTTGGTAAAGGTGACAGAGCAGATTTATTCCTTGGAGCTTTTCCATGGTCCTACCCTCGCCTTTAAGGATGTTGGTGCCCGTTTCATGGCACGTTTATTGGCTCACTTCAATAAGGAGCAGGTAAATGTGCTCGTTGCTACCAGTGGCGATACTGGCAGTGCGGTTGCCAACGGTTTCTTGGGAGTTGAAGGCATTCATGTCTATGTACTTTATCCCAAAGGCAAGGTAAGTCGCTTGCAAGAAGCCCAATTCACTACTTTAGGGCAGAACATCACGGCTATTGAAGTAGAAGGTACCTTCGATGACTGTCAGGCTTTGGTAAAAAATGCCTTCATTGATGCCGAACTAAACGCCCACATGAAGTTGACCAGCGCCAACAGTATCAATGTGGCACGTTTCATTCCACAGTCGTTCTATTACTTCTGGGCCATTGCGCAATTAATGAAAAATTCTCAATTCTCAATTCTCAATTCTCAATTAAATACGGTTATCTGTGTACCATCAGGTAACTTTGGCAACATCACTTCCGGACTTTTCGGAAAGCGTATGGGACTGCCTGTGAAGCGTTTCATTGCTGCCAATAATCGAAATGACGTATTCTTCCGCTACTTACAGAATGGTTTATATGATCCCCATCCCACCATTGCAACCTATGCCAATGCGATGGATGTGAGCGATCCGAGCAACTTCGTGCGTCTGTTTGAGCTTTATGGGAGTTATGATGCCATCAAAAATGACATCAGTGGGGCGACCTATACGGATGAGCAGATAGCAGAGACTATCCGTCAGTGCTATAAGAACAATGGCTATTTATTGGATCCACATGGCGCTTGTGGCTATAGAGCCTTGCAGGAAGGACTACAAGAAGGGGAAGTGGGCATTTTCCTGGAAACTGCCCATCCAGCCAAGTTCAAGGATCGTGTAGATGCCATCCTTGGTACTGATATTGCCATTCCTGAAAAGTTGCAAGCCTTCATGAAGGGACAGAAGCAGACGGTACCAATGGCAAACGACTTTAATGCTTTCAAGAGCTACCTGCTTAGTGAAAGCTAATCAGTAAGTCAAGAAAACCAAAAAATAACCTTTAGCGCGGATAGATACTTTTTCGCTCACTGCCTCGTTGAGTGTGCCCTGCCACCAATTGTTGAAATCGTAAAGCGAATAAAGTAATCCATCAGATTGGAAGTCTGTGGCTCCGAAATTGAAGATGGATATAGGCTGACCTATCTCCAAACCTTCTACGTCAGCATGGTCAAGACAAGGGAGGAATACGCCCTCATCTGTAAACATGCGCACCTCTATTCCTTCTTTCAGATACTCTATGAGTAGCGAGATATTAGCCAAAGTATGATCCTCGCGTTTACCCGTAGCACCTAAGATGTCGATCTCCGTAATACCCTGTTCCCTAAGATAGTGGACAGCTTTCGTCAAGTCATTGTCATCTTGCTCCTCCATCCGATGGAGCAACAAACGATGACGAGGGTCGATGGAATCACCATCACCTACAATAGCTGTGGGCATCCCACCTCTACTAATATATTCATTGGCAGCACCATCACAACAAACCACCATCTCCGCCTCTTGTAAGAGACGCAAAGGTATTTCGTGAGAAGGGTATGCCCCATTCGCTAAAACAACTGCTTTCATACTTCCTCCTTCATCATCTTTTGCCACTTGAAATAACCAAAGATGGCAATAATTACATAAAGTCCATAAAGTCCTGCCTTGAAAGGAATACCTTTCTGGATATATAGCAAGGTACATACGACATCAACACCAATCCAGAAGAACCACTGCTCAATATACTTGCGCGATAAGGCCCACAAACCCACAAAAGAGAGAGCATTGGTAAAGGCATCGAGCACAGGAACCGTGGAATTGGTCCATGTGATGAGCACATAGTAGGTAAGAGCCCATGCCACAAGGAAGAATACTAATATAGGCAGATACAACTTCAGTGGCGTGTGTGAGATCTTAAGCGGTGCTTCCACTCTGGCACTGCCGAGTTTCCAAGCTATATAGCCATAGACAGCTGCCAACGTATAGTAAACAGCCATGCCTGCATCGCCATATAGTCCGTGATTGTAATACAGATACACATCAAGCGCAGGCATGATGATGCCCACTATCCAAAGTCCGATATGAGCCTTATACTCCAACCATATGTAGAGCAAACCAAGGATCGTTGTGAATATGTCAAGCCAATCAATCATTTATAATCGAGAATTAAAAACTGAGGCTGATGTGTGCAAGGAAATTTGTTCCTGCTTGTGCAGCATAGCCTGCATAATTATAACGCACTTTTTCACCATTGTCGTAGTAGAAGCCAGAACCGGCATAGCCGTTGTTCTCATACTCCTCATTGAAGAGATTATATACGGTGGCACCAACTGTCATGGACTTTACGCCACGCATCTTGAACGTATAACTAAGGTCCAGGTTGCTCACGAAGTAAGCATCCATCAGATGGTCTTTCACATCAGCATTGCTCATATATTGGCGACTCACATATTGACTTTGCAAAGATGCCTCAAAGCCTTTATAATTATAGGCAAAACGATTGTTGAAAATAAACGATGGAGAGAAGGCAATGTGTGTATCTCCGTGATTGATTACCCAAGTATCGGCCGTATTGTCCTCGTTTTCATAAAGCGTTTCTGTAAAATCCTGAATGCGGTTCTTGCTTAATGTAGCATTGGCATCCCACGAGAAACCACCGAACTTTACACCAGCGGTAAGTTCCAATCCTGCACGATAGCTGTCGGGCACATTAGCAGCCAGAGCCTCACCGATTTCATTAAGTTCACCCGTGAGAATCAGTTGGTCTTTATATTTCATGTAATAGAGGTTGGCACCCACATTGAGCCAACCATTTGCATAATTGTAACCCAACTCCCAATCGTACAAGCGTTCTGCCTTCGGATGGATGTTGAATTTTCCATCGGTATAGTTATTGCGCGTAGGTTCTTTGTTGGCCACGCTGAACGAAGCAAACAGGCGATGTGCCGGATTGATCTGCCAATTCAAGCCAAACTTCGGATTAAAGAAATCAAACTGCTCGTCGATATCCAAAGACTGCATCGCTCCACGTCCAAACCAATCATAATTGTCGCCTTCTCCCTTTATCTTATAAGAAATGTGACGATACTGCATGTCAGCATATGCATTCAGTCCTCTTGCGATAGCAAAGTCGGCCTTCAGATAGACATTCCCATCATCCTTGGTTGCATTGTTGAAATAATAATTCTTATCCACATCCAAGTCGCCTACATAGTTCTTCAACCATAGGATGCGTCCGAAGTGATCCCCATCATAGCGATTGAATCCTCCTCCAAGGGTGGCATTCACGATGCTGCCTTTATAGGTGAGAGCCAATACACCACCACCGAAACCATTGTCCATCGCTTTCTTGCGCACCAAGTCACTCTTCTTCACCAATTCATCACCAACATAGAACGGTTCCAAGCCATATTCCGTCAAAGTGCGTTTGCGTTTGTATTCCTGATAGTAGCCATCGCCTTTGGTGTAATGTAATGCAGCATTGAGGTTCCATTGTCCGCTGAAATCATGATTGAAGAGTAACTGGAAGTTCTTTTGCACATAATTGTCGGTTTGATCTTCATAGTAATGGTCCTTACCTTGTTCATCTGTATACATATAGCCGCAAGAGTTGTAAGAACGGCCATATTGCGCCCATTCGTCTTTGGAGGCATAATTCCAGGCATGGTAGGTTTTTTCCTTACCCCCAAAAGCTATCAGTTTCACACTGGTACCATCGCCATACCAACCACCTTGTAAGTAATAAGAATTCAGTGCCACACTGGCACGATCTATGTAGCCATCAGTACTGATGTTAGACAAACGGGCATCAAAAGCCCAATGATCATGCAGCAAACCTGTACCGATGTGAAGGGTCTCCTTATGCGTACCATAGGATCCTGCAGAAGCATCAACACGTACATACGGCTGCATATTCAGTTCTCCAGTCTGCATATTCACACTGGCGCCAAAGGCTCCAGCACCATTGGTACTGGTTCCTACACCGCGTTGCACCTGCATATCTTTTAGAGAAGAAGCAAAATCGCCAATATTCACCCAAAACACCTGATGACTCTCTGCATCATTCATCGGAATACCATTGGCAGTGATGTTGATACGTGAAGCATCCGTACCTCTCACTCTCAATGAAGTATACCCGATGCCCGTTCCTGCATCACTCGTAGTGATGACACTGGGCGTCATGGAGAGCAAGTAAGGGATGTCTTGTCCATAGTTACGTTTCTGAATCTCTTGTTTAGTGATATTGGTGAAAGCCACGGGAGTGGTCTTTGTGGCACGGGTAGCTATCACCTCTACCTCATCCAATTGTTTTATCAGCAGACTATCATCTTGATGTGTCTGCGCACATACACTGATAGTGGCTAATACAAAAGCCACACACATTGCACTTTTCTTCATTGCAATCTCATTTTAGATTAAACAGAAAAGGGGTTACTTTTCTTCTCTTTCCCTACGCCAGCATTATCTGGATCAGGTCAATGGGTATGATCTCAGCCCGTCATTTTAGGGCACCCCTACCATGAAATCGAGGGCGAAGTTACAGCATTAAGGCGAATTTTGCAAGTTTCTGCAAAAAAATACAAAAAAACTACTATTTTTGATGCAAGGTTTTTGAGATTTTGCATTTAATGAGAAAAACCAAAAAGTTGACACTTATGAAAACAAACATTCTTCTAATGTCTCTGTTGATTGCGCTGACATTTTTTGGATGCAGCAGCAGTGATGATCCAACCGTTAATGAGGAGGAGCAGACAAAGATGATTATTGATACACGAGGAGATGAGAGTCTGGATTTGGAATTCAGTTTTGATGATGGGGTCTTAGTGGTGACAAATGCCAATATTCCTTCTCTCAATGTATTCAATGAACAAATTGACGGGCATGCGTGGAAGATGCTTTCGCAAGGATTCATTCTTGCAGATGGAAGTATCAAAGATAACAATAAAGGCAATATGACGGAATACATCGTTTTGCTCAATCAGCGCAGATTAGCCATTCTCTCTAATCTTAGTTTCGGTATTGCACAGCAAGTTGATTATGGTAATTTCGTTGAATATAACGAAAAAACTGGTTTCATCGGCCTATTCAACGTGATGAAGCTTTCTCCTGATTATAAACAGATGATAACCATAGCCGAGACTTTTTGGTACCCAGATCCAAGAGAAAAGGCTGTGAAAGGCTATTCCATAGCAGTATATGAACGACTTACCGATAATGAGAAAGCACAAGTAATCGCCAGGTATAGAGTAGATATGAATCAGTTAGTTGCAGAGCCTATCTTTGAACCTTCTAATGGGAAAGATATCTTTGGAGCCAATATTGCTGATTTAAGTTACGACTATATGGATCCAGGATTTGCCATCAGGGTCAACGGATTGAAGCAAATCTCCGAAAGTGTGTTCAATAAGTACATTAAGGGCTACGGATGGAAATTTGAATCTGCACACCAGATTGAGCCTAATGGCAAGGTAAATCCTAAGGAATATGAGTTCATACAAGGCTTGGAGGAAAAGAAGCATTACTATTTCGGAGAAGACAAATACCAAGTATTCTCTACCAGTTATTGGCATAACAACACTCCTTGGTTCTATGAAGAAAAGTATGTTTATAACGAAACTACCAATACGTTCTTTGAGATAAACGATGGACAGGAGGTAGGAGGAAAACGCATTATCTGCTTTGATGATGAGATGAAATCATTCTATATCATCGAAATGAATCACCAGAATCATTATAGCAGCAACAGCCATGATTTCCGCTACAATCTTGTGAAATACACCCGAATGACTGACAAAGAGCTGGAAGAAATGCGTGAAAAGCACCATACCAACTTCTGGGATTTAGATTGGAATGCAGCTGCCAACAAATAACTAATTAATGTGTAAATGATAAATAATTACAGTTATGAAAACGATGAAGCTATTACTATCCCTATTCGCTCTGCTGACCATTACCGCTTGCAGCAGTGATGATGAGCCTACTATTGTGGAGCCTCACGATCCTGCATTCACTTTCCGCTTTTCTGACAATGGGACGCTGACGGTAAATGGAGCAACACCGATACTCAACGAAGAGTTTAACACGATTGTGAATAACCATGCGTGGCGTATCGTGTCTTGGAACATGATAAAACAGAGTGGGAATATTGGAATTATCGACTCCAAAGAGATAACCTACCAAGAAACGGTCTTCTTCTTCGACAAGGGAGTGGGTACCCTACTTCGTGATTACGATGGAGAACTATCTCATGATGTTTTCGGTATCCAATATAGAGAAGAAACTGGTGAGATTACTACTCCAAGCGGCTGTTTCGGCCAAGAGGTGGTGTTCCGTATCTTGAAGATGACCCCTGAAGGCGAACGCCTTCTGACGATTCTACCTTCACGTAATTTAATAGGTTATGGAGATGGCCATTTACTCTATTCCTATGTCATCTTCCAGCGTCTTTCTGACAAAGAACTGCAAGATTTATTAAAGAAACACCATTTACAGATCATCGATTAACAGAAACACAAGTTTATTTACCATATCTCTTGTGAAGGCTCGGAAGAAAGTGGGGAAAACCCGCTGGATTCCGAGCCTTGCGCTATCGTTTGTTAAATCTGCTGAACAACTTTTGGCAAGAACTCTGAAAATCACTATCTTTGCACCCGCAAATGATTATTTTACAAATTATGACATCATTACTTATCGCTATACAACAAGCTGGAGATGTGGCTGGAGCCATGACGAAAGCAGCCGCCTCTGCTGCTGCAGATGCAGCTAAAGAATCGGTCAATTGGAACGACCTTATTCCACAACTTATAGAATGGTGTGTGAATTTAGCCGGAAATCTACTCAGCGCCATCATCATCTATGTGGTGGGACGCTTCTTCATCGGCCTCATCAAAAGGGCAGTCAATGCCTTCTTGGAGCGCAGGAAAGTAGAAGATACGGTCAAGACTTTCGTGAAGAGTCTGGTAAGCATCTCTCTCACCGTACTCCTTATCATCGCGATTATCAGTCGCTTAGGCATTGAGACCACCTCTGTGGCTGCCCTCTTGGCATCGGCAGGTGTAGCCATAGGTATGGCTTTCAGTGGTAATCTGCAGAACTTTGCTGGTGGTGTGATCTTACTTTTACTCCGTCCTTTCAAAGTGGGTGATTTCATTGTGACACAAGGGGTTGAGGGTTATGTGAAGGAGATTCAGATATTCCACACCGTATTGACTACCTATGATAATCGAACCATTTATGTGGCCAATGGTCCTCTGAGTAGTGGTGTGATTACTAATATGAGCCAACAAGTGAACCGTCGTGTTGATTGGACAGTGTCAATGGAATATGGTGCCGACTTTGATAAGGTGAAGGCATTGATACTGGAGATCATCGATAAGGAGCCCTTGATTCTGAAAGATCCTGCCCCCTTTGTGGCACTGAAAGAACTGAGCAGCAGTTCTGTAGATCTCATTGTGAGGGTATGGGTAAGAAGTGCCGACTATTGGGATGTGTACTTCGAACTTAGACGCGAGGTCTATGAAGCCTTCAACAAGGAGGGCATTCGCTTCCCATTCCCACAGATGACTGTGCATCAAGCAGAAAACTAACTGTACACTGTACATCTGTACACTTTGCAAGATTATGCGGTTTCTTCCGCTTTTCTTGCATAAATATGCACAATCATCAGATGAGTCTTTATTATTCCCTCACGTAGTAATTTTATTTTTCTAGTTAGGAAAAAATTTTTTCCTAGTGAGGGAGTAAAAATGGCCTCGTTAAAGCATTCAATAATGTCCTTTTTCAGATTCCTGCAAAAAGTGTATGTTTATGCATTATACGAATTGATAAAGGATTAATCTCCACAAAATGATAATTCTGCATCTTTTTTTTGTTATTCTTGCTTATATAAGAATATAAGTTTACATTTGCAAATGCACTAAAGCCTAAGGTTATGAAAAAGACATTATTACTGTTATTCTCATTGGTGTTTTTCATTGCATGTAGTAAAGAAGACAACAATGGGATAAATTGGGAGGAAATACCAAGCAATACTCCCGAAGTGAAGGAAGATCCAGAAACTCAAGAGCCAACGGATGAGACCCCGGAAATTCCTGTCAATGAGGATGATGGAGAAGAACCTAAAGACGTGGAATCTTATTACAATCCTAATTATGATTATGACGGAGCTATTGAATCTTTGAAAGTTAATGAAACTGTGGGTACCATCAATGAGCCCTACTCTTTTGCTCCTATCATCGATTCAGATATTTGGCTTATACCTAACACTGATACCAGAATAGCTGCTTGTCAAGTACCAGAAGATATATTAAAGAACCTAACTACAGAGGCATTAGTAACCACTTGCCTTAGATATCCATGGATTCATTCATATGATTTAGCTTTTAAAAACTTTATAAAAGGTATACGATATTATATTGACTCCTTCAATGGTTTTAAAGAACTTCAATCCAGACCAGATGCAGTATATGAATTACTGAAGAAGTTGAGAGAGTTAGATCCTGTAGTTATTGCTGAAGATTATAGAAAAGGTATAGACTACGGATTATATTATCCTGATAAAAGTATATTTACCTTTAAGACTTTCGATGTTTTATTAGCTTCAAACTATTTCCCACAGATCTTTGAAGGAAAGGCGCTGGAGGTTCTTCACGAAATCATCCGATGGCAGTATCATCAGCAGATGCAATGTTATATTCTCGACTATGATAGAAGGGCTGTGGAGACCGCTCTCCTTGGTGCTCAAATCAGGCTTCATATTAATGAACTAAGTGAATGGAATGCTACTATTTTAGAGACTTTCATTAATATAGGTTATTATTTTAAAGATAATGAAAGAGAGGATGATTACTATCTCAATAGAATTTGGAACTTAATCCGTATCGAATAACCTCTAAAAGCAAGACATTCTTATGCTTTTCATTCTTTCCTTAGCGATTTATTAGCAAGGAAATCATAGTTATTGCTTTTTTTTCGTAAATTTGCTCGATTTATGCAAAGAAGGACTTTACGAAATGAGCGTCATAGAACAAATAAATAAACGAGATAGAACGGCCTTCTCCATCGAGTTGCTGCCTCCTTTGAAAGGGAAGGGCATAGACCATCTGTATGCTGACATTGAGCAACTTCTGGAGTTCGATCCCAGTTTCGTAAACATCACTACACATAGCAGTGAATGGGTATATAAGGAACTGGAAGGTGGACTTTTCCAGCGTCAGCGACTGCGCAGAAGACCAGGAACGGTGGCAGTTGCTGCAGCTATCCACAATAAGTATAAACTGACGGTAGTGCCTCACATTTTGTGTAGCGGTTTCACACGCGAAAGTACGGAATATGAGTTGCTTGATCTTCAGTTCCTAGGCATTTACGATCTTTTGGTGCTTCGTGGTGATAAGGCTAAAGATCAGAAGACTTTCGAGCCCGAAGCGGATGGAAACGCTCATGCCATCGACCTTCAGAAACAGATAAACGACTTCAATCAGGGTATCTTCGTGGATGGCAGTGAAATGATAAAGACCAAGACGCCTTTCCATTATGGTGTAGCTTGTTATCCCGAAAAGCATGAGGAAGCTCCTAATATGGAAACCGACCTTTATTGGCTTAAACAAAAGCAGGATGCTGGTGCTGAATATGCGGTAACGCAACTTTTCTATGATAATGAGAAGTACTTTAAATTTGTGAAGCGGGCGCGTGAAACAGGCATCACCATTCCCATTATCCCAGGATTGAAGCCTTTTAAGAAGCTTAGTCAGCTCAGTGTGATTCCTAAGACTTTCAAAGTGGATCTTCCTCAAGCACTCGCTAGTGAGGCAATGAAGTTGAAGACCGATGAAGAGGCCAAGGCATTGGGTATAGAATGGTGTGTGAATCAGTGTAAAGAACTGGTAAAGAATGGAGTGCCTTGCTTGCATTTCTATACCATAGGAGCAACGGATAGTGTAAAGGCAATAGCTAAACAAATATATTAACAGAGCGTGTTCGGTTTTAAGGATGTCATAGGACAAGAGGCGCTGAAGGAAAAGTTGCGCAGAGAAGTAGATGAGGGACATATCCCCCATGCACAACTGTTTTGCGGTCCTTCAGGTGTAGGAAAATTGGCCTTAGCCTTGGCATACGCACGCTACCTTTGTTGCACCAATCGCACGGATGGAGAAGCTTGTGGACACTGTCAGAGCTGCAAGCAATGGGAGCAACTGATGCATCCGGATGTGCATTTCATGTTCCCCATTGTGAGCAGTGAGAAGAAGAAGAAAAGCATCTGTGCTGATTACCTGACGGAATGGCGCGAATTGTTGATCAACAGCCCTTACTTCAGTTATAGTCAATGGTTGGAAGCGATTGATGCAGAGAATAGTCAAGCACTCATCTATGCTAAAGAAAGTGATGAAATCACCAAGACTTTGAACTTGAAACCTATCCAAGGGGATTTCAAGATCACCATTATCTGGCTGCCAGAAAAGATGAATGAGCCTTGCGCCAACAAAATGCTGAAGCTGTTGGAAGAACCGCCAGAGCGCACCATCTTCTTGCTTTGCAGTGAGGAGCCAGAAAGAATGTTACCCACGATACTTAGTCGCGCACAGCGTATTAATTTGCCGAGATTAACTGAAATTGAAATTGCAGAAGCCCTGCAAAACAAATACGGCATAGAGCCACGCGACAGTGAGACGTTGGCACATTTGGCTAATGGTAGTTTCGTAAAGGCACTAGATCAGATACATCTCAACGAAGATAATGACAAGTATCTGGAATTATTCATCAGTCTGATGCGTTTGGCTTACGCCCGTCGTATCCGTGAGATGAAAGCATGGAGCGAAGAAGTGGCTACCTTAGGTAGAGAGAAACAAAAAGAACTGTTGACTTACTGTCAGCGCATGATACGTGAGAGTTTCATGGCCAATTTCCATCAGAAGCAAATGAGCTACATGAATTTGGAAGAGCAGAACTTCACCAGTCGCTTCGCTCCGTTTGTAAATGAGGGCAACGCCATGGGCATCATGCATGAACTCAGTGAGGCTCAGGTACATATCGAACAGAATGTGAATCCGAGGATGGTGTTCTTCGATCTATCCTTGAAAATGATCGTTCTACTCATAAGAAAATAGATTACGTGACATTAGATATAATTTAGTATGGCAACTACTTTTGAACAAAATAAAGCTTGTGGGTCGCTTTGCTGCAAAGGATGCGGAAGAAGTGACAAACAACTGAATACTTTTGACTGGCTTGCAGATATTCCTGGTAATGCGGAAGAAACGGAATATGTGGAGGTGCAATTTAAGAACACCCGTAAAGGGTATTACCGTAATTCCAACAAGATTCCTTTGGAGAAGGGAGATATCGTAGCCGTGGAAGCTAGTCCTGGACATGATATCGGAGAGGTGACACTAACAGGTAGATTGGTACTGCTGCAAATGAGAAAGGCCAATCTGCGTTCAGAAGCCGACATTAAACGCATCTATCGCAAAGCGAAGCCTGTGGATATGGAGAAATATGCGGAAGCCAAGAAGCGGGAGCATAGTACAATGATTGAAAGCCGTCAGATTGCTGCAAGCTTGGATCTACAAATGAAGATTGGCGATGTAGAGTATCAAGGCGATGGAGGAAAGGCTATCTTCTACTATATCGCTGATGAACGCGTGGATTTCAGACAACTTATCAAGGTTTTAGCAGATGTTTTCCGTGTACGAATTGAAATGAAACAAATTGGTGCACGACAAGAGGCTGGTCGTATCGGAGGTATTGGTCCTTGTGGCCGTGAGCTTTGCTGCGCTGCATGGATGACTAGTTTCATTTCAGTTTCTACCAATGCTGCACGTTTCCAAGATATTTCACTAAATCCACAAAAATTGGCTGGTCTCTGTGCAAAATTAAAGTGTTGTCTGAATTATGAGATAGACAGTTACGTAGAGGCTCAGAAGCGTCTTCCTTCCCGTGAAATAGAATTGGAAACACAGGATGGCATCTTCTATTTCTTCAAAGCAGACATTCTTGCAAATACGATCACTTACAGTTCTGACAAGAAAGTTCCTGCCAACTTAGTGACAATCACCGGTAAACGTGCTTTTGAGGTCATCGGTATGAATAGACGTGGGCAAAAACCTGATTCTTTAGCAGCTGATGGCGCACAAGGAAACAACCCACGTTCAACGGATTTGTTGGAACAAGACAGTCTTACACGTTTCGATCGTGCGAAGAAAGACAAGAAAAAGAAAAAGAAGAAAAACCAACAAAACAACGGGAATGTTGCCTCCATGAATAATCGTCCGAATGAAAGTGAGAAGGCTGCTCCTAATGAGAATAAACCTCAGAAGGATAATAAGAATGCATCACAGAGGGAACAAAGCAAACCTCAGCAAAAAGGAGGAAACAATCAACATCATCGGAAGCCACAGGATGCACGAAGAGGACAGCAACAATCAAAGCAGCCTTCTGAAAGACAAAATAATCAAGGTCAGAGATGAAGTGTCGTAGTGAAGGGCATAAAAGTAGACATCTGATACTAAGTAGCACATTGCTGACTTTGTGCTTATCTATCCTTATGGCTTGTGATCCTTTGGTGATTTATCACCATTATGAGCCATTGACAGATTCAAAATGGAAAGATGTCGATACGCTTACCTTCACTCCTCAACTTCCTGATTCAGAAGTTACTTATCAAGTGGATCTGGAAATCCGGATGCTCCATTCTTACCCTTATCAAGACATCAACATAGGATATCAGTATCTTTCACCAACGCATGAAATTGTTCAAACAGGTACTTGTCTCTTAAATCTTACCAATACTTATGCTGACAAAAATGGAAGAGGGGTAGCGGGACTCTATGCCTATCCTACAGTTTTGAAGAATCTATATGTAGAGAAAACGGGAGATTATACAATACAGGTCTTCCAACAACAAAAAGACAGTGTATTAAAGGGAATACAAGACTTAGGAATCAAATTAAGTCGGATTCATTGATTTGCATGACGTTTTCTACTAGCATCTATTCTCAGGAAAATAAACAGCAGAATAGTGAATCCCCAAAGCGAGGAACCTCCATAACTAAAGAAAGGCAACGGAATGCCAATAACAGGCGTCAATCCCGTCACCATACCTATATTTATAAAGAGGTGGAAAAGGAAAATACTCGCAACAGAATATCCATAGACTCGTCCGAAAGTTGAAACCTGACGCTCTGCAACATGAATCAATCGCAAGATTAAGCAAAGGAATAGCAATAATACCCCTGCTGCTCCAATAAAACCTTGCTCTTCTCCGATGGTGCAGAAAATGAAATCAGTATCTTGTTCGGGTACGTACTTCAGTTTCGTTTGTGTGCCATTAAGGAACCCTTTACCCGTCAATCCTCCAGAACCAATAGCAATCATGGATTGGTTGACATTGTAGCCTGTACCTCTGGCGTCTTCTTCCATACCCAGTGTCACTTTGATACGTGTACGTTGGTAATCTTTCAATACATCATTGAAAAAATAGTCGCATGAATAGAGAAAGGCTACCGAGCCTAATGTGAATAATCCAACGAGAAAATACGTCAACTTGTTGGCAATCAGTGAAACAACAGACAGGTATCCTATTGTCAACACACATAGTCCGATTTCTACCCAAATCAAATCAAAAGGAACAATGAATTTAGATATCAAATAAGCAAAAACTAATCCTACCAAGGTAATTACCAAGATATTACGTGTATGTATCCATTTTCGCGTATAGTTCCATACTAATCCTGCAGAAAACAGTAGAATGGTAAGAAGTACCACAAACTTTCCTAAAGAAGCCGTAATGTTTTCTAAAGGAACATCTCCAAATTTTATGCCCACGATGAAATAGAATACTGCACAAACCATGCTATAAAGAACAACCCCTGGCATTCCTTCTCTATACAAAACAAGCAAGAAAGCTGAATAAACTAAAGCGGAGCCTGTCTCCTTCTGGAGCACTATGAGTATCATGGGAACAAAGATAATAGCAGCTACTATAGAAGCATTCTTCAGATTATTCAACACAAAGTTGTATGTCCCCATAAATCGTGCTAAACAGAGCGCGGTTGCAAATTTAGCAAACTCGGCTGGTTGTATACTCACAGGACCAAAAACTAACCAAGAGCGGGAGCCTTTCGTATCTGGTGCTATAAAAATGGTAACTACCAAAAAAATAAGCAGTAGTGCATAAATAGGATAAGATAAAATTTCATAGAGGTCATCATCGAGCATCATGATAATGAATGCCAAGCCAAAGGAGCACAATATCCAAGTCAACTGCTTTCCTGCTCTTGAGGTGAAACTTAAAAAATCAGTATCTCCGAAATTATAACTCGCACCACACACACTCATCCATCCTAAAACCAGCAAGATCAGATATAACACTATAGATACCCAATCCATCGTTTTCCATATGCTGTCTCTTTCTTTCAAGTAAAGCCCTCCTCTTACCTTACTTCATCTCCATAAAAGATGGTTTGATTAGATATCCTCTCTGCCAATGCCTCATTACTAGGCGACAATTCTCCATGAAGGTACATATCCATCATAATGCCTCCAATAGGAACACCGAAAGTTGCGCCAAAGCCACCATTCTCCACATATACAGCAATGGCGATTTCTGGATCATTCATAGGAGCGAAACCCATAAACGCTGAATGGTCCTTACCGCGATTCTGAGCAGTTCCCGTCTTTCCACAGACTTCCACACCTGGTAATATGCCGTTCAGAGAGCGACACGTACCTCCAAGTACAGCCATTCTCATACCTTGTGCTACATCATCATAATGCCTGCGTTCAATATTTGTCTGGCGTGGTGTCACATAAATACTATCCAAAGGTGTATCCTCAATCTCCTTCACCACATGAGGTGTGTAGAAATAACCTCTATTGGCAATAGTGGCTCCCAAATTTGCAATTTGTAGAGGAGTGGCAAGTATTTCTCCCTGTCCAATAGCGATACTGATAATACTCAATCCATTCCATCTCGTTCCTAAAGCACTTGTATAATAATCAGAATTAGGAATAAAACCTCGTTGCTCACCAGGAAGATCCGTTCCAAGCTTGTAACCAAATCCTTGATCAACCATGTGGTCTTTCCACACCGTCAAAGCAGCCTGTGAACTTTCATACTTATCATTGCTATTGTCTAGCATACGATGGAGTCCCCAGCAAAAATAACCATTACAGGAGGTTGAGATGGCTGGAATCAGAGACAATGGCGAGCCATGTCCGTGACATCCTACACGCAAACCTCCAAATATAAATCCGTGATAACAAGGAAATGAGGTTGTTTCAGAATCTATCACTCCCTCTTCCAAAAAAGTCAATGCTTGCGCTGTCTTGAATGTAGATCCTGGAGGATAAGTACCCATAATGGCACGATTAAGCAAAGGCTTCCTATTATCTTTTGAAAGTTCTGTATGGTTTTGACCACGCATGCGCCCATTAAGAAGTTTAGGATCAAACGATGGAGCTGAAACCATGCATAAAACTTCTCCTGTTTTTGGCTCTATAGCAACGATTGCACCAATCTTTCCCTGCATGAGTCGCTCTCCTAGCATTTGCAATTTCATGTCGATGCTGAGTGTCAGATTCTTTCCTGGAACTGCAGGAGAATCAAACTCTCCATCAAGATAATGCCCTTGTATTCTACCATGTGCATCACGGAGGAGAATCTCTACACCTTTTTCACCACGAAGATACTTTTCGTATGATTTTTCTACGCCTTGTTTGCCAATGAGGTCACCACGTACATAGTACTCATCGTCTTCCAAGTCCTTTGGAGAGACCTCTGCTACATTACCTAACAAATGAGCAGCAGAACTGAAATTGTATTTTCGTACCGACCTACGTTGAATAGTAAAGCCAGGAAACTTAAAGAGTTTCTCTTGAAACACACCAGTTTCTTCCTGAGATAACTGGGTCATAAATACTTGTTGAGTGTATTTAGAATAACCCAGATTTTTCTTCCTGTCCTTGATATCTTCCATTCGCTTCATGAACTGATCCTTACTGATATTCAATGCTGCGCAGAAATCTAATGTATCAAGTTGGGTAATTTCATTAGGAATAAAAGTAATGTCATATGAAGGCTCATCAAATACTACCAATTCTCCACTCCTATCGTAAATTGCACCTCTGGCTGGATACTGGAGACTATGAAGAAATGCGTTACTATCTGCCTTATCTACATACTCTTCTGTCATAAGCTGAAGTACTGAAAGACGGGCAATGAAAACTGCCACTATCAACACTGCTGATGCGATAATCACATACTTACGTTTTTCATACTCCAGATGCTGTTTCATGACAATCAATCCACCAATTTATCTACAGCCCAAATCAAACTGATGGTCAGTAGGATACAAACAACGATTCTTAACAATATTTGCAAAATGCCTACATAAGTAAAATACTCTAACATCAGCAGAGTAGAATGATGCACACAAACACACCAAGTGACATATTTCAAAAACGACCAGTTTCCAATTTGCTCTCTTCTTGGAACTAACTCTTCATCTACATCACGGGGTGCATACATCTTTAGAAAATATGGCTGACAAAAAGCCAAAAGTACGGTAGCAGTTGCATTCAAACCTAAAGTATTAGTGAACACATCGATAGTCAGGCCTAAAAGGAAACCCACCAACATTACCACATTACGGGGTACTTTGATAGGCATCTTCAAAATGAGATAAATATATAAGAGCGGGGTACCATATCCAAAGATATAAATATGATTGAATACCAGTACCTGAAGGAGTACCAATACAACAAACCATCCCATTCTTTTCAATATGGTAAATATCATTGTTCCTTCCTATCCTCCGTATTATTTTCCAGATTATTACGTTCTTCTTTTTCTGAAGCAGCAATCACTGTTACATTCCTCAAAGCTCCAAAGTTAGAAGCCAACTTTACTTTAAGTAGAAAAGAAAGGCCATCGTTAGAGTCTGTAATATCATCCACAGTTCCTACCATAAGTCCCTCAGGAAAGACAGTAGAATAACCACTGGTAATGATAGTATCACCCAGGGTAAATTCCGCATGTCTGGGAAGGTCTTTAAGATAGGCGGCTTGAGGATCATCTCCTTCCCAATGAAGATAACCAAAGTAATCAGTTCCCTTTATCTTACAGCTTAGATTCATCTGACTGTTTAGTAAGGAAATAACCAAAGAGTAGTGATCAGAAACTTTATAGACAATTCCAACCACTCCCTGAGCATCCAATACACCCATATCCTCCTTTATGCCAGATGAACGACCTCTGTTTAAAGTAATGAAATTATCCAACTTATGCAGCGTATTATTAATTACCCTTGCACCTATAGTCGTAAATATTTCATCATTTGAAGGGATATGGTAAAGGGAGTCAGCAATCAAGTCTTTATACTTACTCTCAGCGTAAACAGCCCTTCGCTCCAGTTCCATGTTCCTTTGAAGCAGTTCCTCATTGATTTGTTTCAACCCCAGATATTCACTAGTTATTCTCTGGACTTGATACACGGTCCCAACCACTCCATTAGCAGAAGTTAACAGGACACTCTGCTGATATCTGTTGTATCTGAACAAGAGTAACAAGCTGGCTACTTCCAAGATGATGAAAAAGAACCAGTAATGATACCTTATCAGAAACGCCAGTAACCTACGCATTACCTCATCAAGAAGGAGAAACGATCAGCATTCTTCAATGCCACACCCGTACCCTTAGCCACGCAAAGCAAAGGTTCTTCTGCTACATGGAAAGGAATATTAATTTTATCGCTCAAGCGTTTATCAAGGCCACGCAACAATGCACCACCACCTGACAAATAGATTCCATTATGAACAATATCGGCATAGAGCTCAGGAGGTGTATCTTCTAAAGCATTCAGAATAGCTGTTTCTATTCTCACGATGCTTTTATCCAAACAATGTGCTATCTCCTGATAGTTGACTGAAACTTCCATCGGAAGAGCTGTGATACGATTCGGACCATGTACTATATATTCATCTGGTGCATTTTCTCCCAAATCGGCGATAGCAGCACCAACATTTATTTTGATGCGTTCAGCCATACGCTCACTGACACGCACATTGTGTTGACGTCCCATGTACTCTTGAATATCTTCATTGAAATCATCTCCTGCGACTTTTATGGAGTTATTCTTCACAATACCCCCTAATGAAATAACAGCAATTTCAGTTGTACCACCACCAATATCAACCACCATATTTCCTTCCGGAGCCTCAACGTCAAGGCCTATACCTATAGCAGCAGCCATAGGCTCATAAATCAGGAAAACGTCACGTCCACCAGCATGTTCCGCAGAGTCACGCACAGCACGCAGTTCTACTTCTGTACTTCCACTAGGTACACCTATCACCATGCGGAGTGAAGGAGCAAAAATGCTATGATGTCCCACCATCTTAATCAAGCCTCTAATCATCTGCTCACAGGCATTGAAATCTGCAATAACTCCATCTTTCAATGGGCGAATGGTACGAATGTTCCCATGCTCTTTACCCTGCATAGCCTTAGCCTTCTCACCCACAGCCATCATTTTATCTGTGCGACGATCTAAAGCTACCATCGAAGGTTGATTCACTACTATTTTTCCGTCTCTTATGATGATGGTATTGGCAGTACCCAAATCCATCGCAATATCTTGCTTAAAAGTAAAAATACCCATAGTTGTAAAAACTTTTAATGTTTAAAGTGTCTAAATCCTGTGGTTACCATACTGATGCCATGCTCATTGGCACAATCCACACTTTCCTTGTCACGAATACTACCTCCAGGCTGAATCACTGCAGTGATACCTTCTTTTGCAGCCAATTCTACACAATCAGGGAATGGGAAAAATGCATCACTAGCCATCACAGCACCGTTTAAGTCGAAGCCAAAACCTTTAGCTTTCTCAATGGCTTGCTTCAAAGCATCCACACGACTTGTCTGTCCAACACCACTTGCCAATAGTTGCTTCCCCTTAGCCAACACAATAGCATTCGACTTACTCTGCTTCACAATCTTATTAGCAAAGAGCATGTCTTCCACTTCAATAGCAGTTGGCTGTTTATCAGTAACAGGCGTGAGGTCATCAGGAGATTCCTGTTTCAAATCGCGATCCTGTACCAATACACCATTCAGCATTGAGCGGAACTGTGTCTTCGGCATCTCTAATGGTTTACGCACCAAAATAATGCGGTTTTTCTTCTGATCCAATATCTCAAGAGCATCCACATCATAATCGGGAGCAATGATAACCTCAAAGAAAATCTTGTTAATTTCCTCAGCAGCTGCCCTATCTATCACAGCATTAGTCACCAAAACACCTCCAAAAGCTGATACAGGATCTCCTGCAAGAGCATCTTTCCAAGCCTCAAGTACTGTAGGACGAGAAGCCAGACCACAAGCATTGTTATGTTTCAAGATTGCAAATGTCAACTCATCTTCATATTCGTCTATCAACTCCACCGCAGCGGCAATATCCTGCAAGTTGTTATAACTGATTTCCTTTCCATGGATCTGATCGAACATAGCATCCAAATCACCAAAGAAATAGCCCTTTTGATGAGGATTTTCTCCATAGCGCAATACCTTACGTTGACTTACTGCACAACGGAAGGCACTAGTTTCATCTCCATCAAAATAGTTGAAGATGGCAGAATCATAGTTGGAACTTACCCCGAAAGCCTCCTTAGCTAACCATCTACGTTCTGCAAGTGTAGTACATGCTCCATGCTCCATCAGCATATCGAGCAGTGGTTGGTATTGCTGTTTACTGGCAACAATAGCCACATCCTTAAAATTCTTCGCTGCAGCACGAATTAAGCTGATGCCACCTATATCTATTTTTTCAATGATATCTGCTTCAGAAGCACCACTTCTAACCGTTTCTTCAAAAGGATAGAGATCCACAATGACCAAATCAATCTCAGGAATTTCATATTTCTGCATCTGTTCTTGGTCTTGCTCTACATCACGACGAGCCAATATTCCGCCAAACACCTTCGGATGCAAAGTCTTCACCCTACCACCTAGAATACTAGGATAAGTCGTCAGATCTTCCACAGCCTGACAAGGGCAACCCAAACTCTCAATAAACTGACGGGTACCACCAGTAGAGAGGAAATTCACGCCTTCTTCATGCAACTTATTTATAATCTCATCCAGTCCATCTTTATGATAAACCGATATCAATGCAGTCTTAATCCGCTTTGTTTCCGACATGATAGTTCTATGTTTTTATGTTTAAAGCTACTTTTATATACAATCTCGTGCAAAATTACGCAATTTTCAGGACATTCTTCTCTTTTATACTATTTTTCCCCTTATTATTTTTGGGATTATTGATTTTTAACAAAGAAAAAGGCCCTCCCATAAGGGAGAGCCTTCATGATTGTTGACTAATGACAGTTAACAACTGATAATTACCAAACGTTCACACGCTTTTCTTTCTCGATATACATCGGATCACTTGGTTGGATATTGAAGGCCTCATACCAAGCATCGATTTGTGGCAGAGCACCGTCTACACGCCACTTACCCAGCGCATGAGAGTCGCTCTTTGTGCGGTTGCGGATTTCAGCCTCAGTGATGTTCTGACCCCATACCGTAGCATATGCCAAGAAGAAACGCTGCTCTGGAGTATAACCGTCCTTATTAGGCAGAGGATTATCCTTGGTGGCATTCTTGAATGCCTGGAAAGCCACCTTCAAACCACCATGATCGGCAATATTCTCACCCTGGGTCAAGCTACCATTTCCAAACAAGCCTGGAGTTACCTCTATAGCAGAGAAGAAGTCCACCATAACCTGCGCACGCTTCTTGAACTCGTCGGCATCAGCCTCGGTCCACCAGTCTTTAAGATTACCATCCTTATCATACTGACGACCCTGATCGTCGAATCCGTGAGTCATCTCATGACCAATCACCACACCAATGGCACCATAGTTAAAGGCATCGTCAGCCTCCATATCGAAGAACGGGTACTGGAGGATACCTGCAGGGAAGCAGATTTCATTGGTTGTAGGGTTATAATATGCATTCACGGTCTGAGGAGTCATGCCCCATTCGTCTCTATCCACTGGCTTACCAAACTGGCTCATGCGGTAGGCAGAACTCCAACGACTTACGCGCTTCATGTTCTCCCAGTATGAGTCATTATTGATTTCCAATTCACTATAGTCTCTCCACTTGTCAGGATAACCAATCTTCACATAGAAGGTAGAAAGTTTCTCAAGAGCCTTAGACTTAGTCTCATCGCCCATCCATTCCAAACCACGGATACGCTCTGCCAATGCTTCCTGAAGGTTGGCAACCAGCGTCTTCATGCGCTCCTTAGCCTCTGCTGGAAAATACTTCTCAACATACATCTGACCTACGCCCTCACCCAGTGCAGAACCAACAACACCTACGGCACGACGCCAACGAGGTTGCTGTTCTGCAGTACCACGCATCACACGACTGTTGAAGTCGAAATTCTCTTCCGCAATATCATCACTCAGCGTACTAGCAGCTGCTGAAATAAGTTTCCATTGCAGATAGAGTTTCTGCTTAGCTGCAGGTAAGGTGTTGATGATATCAGCAGCTTCCTTCAGAGAGTTAGGCTGACCAACGATAATCTCTTTCACGCCATTCAACCCTACTTCATTGAGGTAAGTGTCCCACTCGAAGGTAGGATACTGCTTCTTCAGGTCATCTAAGCTGATTTTGTTATAGTTGGCTTCAGGATCACGCATCTCTACGCGAGAGCGGAAAGCCTTTGCCAAACGAGTCTCCACATCCATCACGATGTCACGGGTCTGTTCAGCCTTAGCCTGGTCGAAACCGCAGAGCATCAGCAACTTCACCACGTGGCTCTTGAAAGCCTCACGGATGCGTGTGGTAGCCTCATCGTCCTCCAGATAGTAGTCACGCTGGCCCATGCTCAGACCACCCTGCCCCATCTGTACGGCATTTACTTTACTGTCCTTATCGTCTGCACTCACACCCAGTCCGAAGTAGGTGCGAACACCGATCTGAGAAAGCTGTGCCAACTTCTTATACAGTGACTTACGGTCAGTGAAGTTGTTGATGTCTTCCAAATCGGCTTTGATAGGTCCATAGCCATCGTTGTTCAGCTTCACACTATCCATCACCACGTTATAAAGAGTACCGATCTTCTGAGCAACAGAACCTGCAGGATTCTCTTGAGTTGCCAGTTCCTCAACGATACCACGGATACGTACATTGTTGTCTTCGGCCAATTTGTCGAAAGAACCAAAGCGAGAATAAGCAGCAGGCAGAGGGTTGTTTTTCTGCCAACCACCAGTTGCATACTGGTAAAAATCGGTTCCAGGAGTCACCGATGTGTCAAAGTTCTCTAAGTGCAAACCAGAGGTCAACTTCTGTCCTCCGTTGTCACAACTTGCTACCATCATACAGAGGGCAGCAAGTGGCAAAAATGTTTTCATTTTCATTTTACTTTATATTATTAAGTTTCACTGTCTTATGATCTCCAACTCATCAGAAACGCGTTCCCAATCTTCCACAACTTCATCAAGTTTACGCTTCAGTTTACCATGCTTCTCATAAAGACTCATGTCACTGGCTCCATCGGGAGTAGCCATCTGGGCTTCCAGTATGGAAATAGCAGCCTCTAGCTCTGTGATACTTTGTTCACAATCAGATACCTGCTTTTCCAACCTTTTTATCTTCTTATTATACTCCTTTTGTTCCTTGTAAAAGAGGGCACCTTCCGACTTCTGCTTATCAGCTGTAATCACAGGGGCTTCCAAAGGTTTGGTAAATAGGACATCCAATCGTTCCAACTGGTCTACTTGTGCGGCCTTGTTTTGTAGGAAATCGTAGATACCACCTAAGTGTTCCTTTACCTTTCCTCCACCGAACTCATAGACTTTCGTTACCAATCCATCTAGGAAGTCACGGTCGTGACTTACCACAATCGCAGTACCATCGAAATCTCTGATGGCATCCTTCAGCACATCCTTCGAGCGCATGTCCAAATGGTTGGTAGGCTCATCCAATATAAGGAAGTTCACTGGTTCAAGCAACAGTTTTATCATAGCCAGACGGGTACGCTCACCACCACTCAGTACCTTTACCTTCTTATCAGAAGCTTCACCTCCAAACATGAAAGCGCCCAGTATGTCACGGATCTTCAGGCGGATATCACCCACGGCAGCATGATCGATGGTGTCGAACACCGTGATGTTCTCATCCAAGAGTTGAGCCTGATTCTGTGCAAAGTAGCCTATCTTCACATTATGCCCCAGCATAAGCTTACCCGTATAGTCGTGAATCTGCTGCATGATGCACTTTACCAGTGTGGTCTTTCCTTCTCCGTTTTTTCCAACAAACGCAACCTTTTCCCCACGGTTAATGGTAAGGTTCACGTCATGGAACACTACATGGTCTCCATACGCTTTGCCCACATCTTCACAGATTACAGGATAACTACCACTACGGTCACTGCATGTAAACTTCAAGCGCAGACGTGAATTATCTACCTCATCTATCTCAATGGGCACCACCTTCTCCAACTGTTTGATGCGGCTCTGTACCTGAACAGCCTTTGTAGCTTTATAACGGAAACGCTCTATAAAGTCGGTAGTATCCTGAATCATCTTCTGTTGATTCTCATAGGCGCGAAGCTGTTGCTCACGTCGTTCTTCACGCAGCTTCATAAAGGCGTCATAACCCACCTTATAGTCGTAAAGCTTACCCACAGAGAGTTCCATGGTGCGGGTACATACGTTGTTCAAGAAAGCACGGTCATGGCTCACCAGCATCACGGCCCCACTACTTTGTGCAAGAAATGTTTCAAACCACTGAATACTTTCAATGTCCAGATGGTTGGTGGGCTCATCCAGAAGCAGCACATCGGGTTTCTGAAGCAACAACTTAGCCAGCTCTATGCGCATACGCCAACCTCCAGAGAACTCACTCGTAGGGCGGTCGAAATCGCTACGCAAGAAACCAAGCCCCATCAGCGTACGTTCCAATTCTGCCTCATAGCCAGCACCAGCTACCATCTGCAGGTGTTCCTGCAGGTGGGTGCACTGGTCTATCAGTTTCTGGTAGGCTTCGCTCTCATAATCGGTACGCTCAGCCAGTTCCATGTTCATCCGCTCCACCTCTGACTGCATCTGTCTGATACCTTCAAAGGCCAATTCGGCCTCTTGACGCACGGTGCGTTCATCTGTCAGCTTCATCACTTGTGGCAGATAACCCACCGAGCAATCTTTAGGCTTAGAAACAGTCCCTGATGTCGGGGTTTGCAGTCCTGCCAATATCTTCAGCAAAGTGCTCTTTCCGGCTCCATTCTTACCTACAAGGGCTATGCGGTCACGCTTATTGATCACAAAGCTCACGTCACTGAAGAGCGGGGTACTATTGAACTCTACCTTAAGGCAGTCTGCGGAGATCATGTCTTGCTACACTTTCCTTTTCCCCGATTACTCGGCCATACGATCGGCTGTCTGTGAAGCCGTCATATCTTTGATCTTCTCTTGGGTTTGGATGAAGTGAGGTGTATCACGGTGAGCTGTAGAAGCAGCCTGGTCTTTCCAAATTTCCAACAACAGCAGAGTGTCGTCCTTAGTCAGACTCTTATAGTAATCGTAAATCACGCAACCTTCTTCCTTGTTAGATTCCTCAATACCCCACTGCACAGCCTCGATATAGGCATCACGCTGAGCGGTAGTCTTCAGGATGTTCAGACGGAAAGGCTTAGCAGGATCCAAATTCACTTCTTTAGGCTGGTTGATCTGCTTGATATCCAACTGACCCAACTGCTGAATCTGAGGTACCAGTGTGGTGAAGTGTGAAGAAGCAGCGTGCTTATCGAGTGAAGCCTGATCTTTCCAAGTCTCAAAAATCAGCAACTTACCTGGACGTGAGGTGCTTTCCATAATGTCATAAGCAATGACACCCTCGTCTTTCAATGAAGCTGCAACCAACTGCTTAGCCAGTTCCACCACCTTGTCATGATTGGCCTCACTTACAGTCAGGTCACAATTCATACGAATAAAAGCCAACTCCTGAGCAGGTGCTTCGGCTTCTACATTTTCAGTTTGCTGAGTCTTATTGCCACCACAGGCAGTAAGAGCGACAGCTACAACGGCTGCCATCATCCATAATGTCTTTTTCATAATCTTTTTACCTTTTGTTGTTTAATATAAAAAATCAAGGGGCAAAATTAGTGGTTTTCTGAAAGATATGCAAAAAAAGGCAAAAAAACTATGCCATTATGAGCCAAGAAAGCAACAAAAGCAACTGAAGTAACCAGAAAGAGATGCCCAGCACCATGGTAATCTGATTGTCACGCTTGTAATTCTTCTCAAACCACGCACGACTCTCCCACCGATGTGACAACCATGAAAGGGTACGTCCGTTCTTTCCAAGTGCATACATTGGCAGCAAGTAGAGCAAACCAAAAGGACTGAGTCCTATGAACAACAATAGCAGAACTACCGATAGGAAGTAGAGGGTCCACTTGTTTTTCAGAGCGTGACAGACGGCATAGAATTGAGGGAAGAGGCAAGCCATCCAATCCCACTCCTCAATGCCTTGAGGAAACTGAGGATCGGGTTCAATGCGTTTAAGCACCTGACCAGCAGGCTTTTCTCTGCTATAGAGATATTCTGCATTTTGAACAGTCAGTTGGGGATGCAAGCTCATATAATGACTAGCAAAAGCTTTGTAGTCATTGGCATCTTTCAACGGATAAATCTCAAATGTTCCATCATCTTTCTGATAAAAGAGCGTTTCTACTTTCGGGTCCTTGAAGAGACGAGGGAACCACATGCCATAGCGCTCCGTCACCATCTCTTGGAAACTCCCGTAGTCGTCATAATCGGCCACCCAGAAAATCACCTTTCCCAAATAGTCGTTTCGCACACATTGGTCAAACTCCCAGAGAAAATTGTCCGTCATGTTGATGCGTTGCAAAATAACTGGAGCTTTTTGTTGCAACTCTATCACCAGTTCTTGCCAACCCTCTCCCACATAGATGCGCTTAGCGCCTTGTGGAGGCATCAGTTCATCAGGCCTACCTATGGCATAGGGATGGAAAATCTCCTTCAGTGCCACCATCAACTTTTTCTCGCTTTTCTTATACCTCTCATCGTCTTTGAAGCTACGCAGAAAGAGGATGAAGTACTGGAGGTACTGGGAATGCTCCTCACTATAGAATGATTGCCTGCCCAACCACTTGTGTATCAACTGATAAATAGGTATAATCAACAATACCGTCATCGAGAGCGACAGCAAGATTTCACGTATCTGAGGATAGAGTTCGATATGCATACTTTCAAGCACCTCTTCCAGCAAGATATCATACACCATATAGCCAATGAGCACATATAGGATTAGGTTACCTAAAGCTCTGGAACGCATGGCCCACTTATAGTTCTTAGAGTGCGATGCTACTAATCTCAATGGCCAAGTGATAAGCCAGAACAACAATAAATAGAAGGGCACTCGTATGAGTCCTCCTACGAAAGCTCCTGCAAAATCCCCGAAAAATCTGGAGATTGGACTCTCAAGTGCATCAATCACTCTTTGAGCAACCTGCTCTTGAGTCTCTGTTAGTTCTTGCCACAACATCGATTAATCCTGGTATTATCTCATTTTAGTTATTTCACACAAAGATAATACTAAGTATGTGAAAACCCAAATATGAGCACTCTTATTTTATTTCAAATGATTTTAATCTCATGTATATACACACTTACGCCATCAACAAATATGCGTATGTTAATTCTTAGAATCTTTTGAAATGAAATGACTTGCATAATAACTGCATATTACACTAAAAACTGTATATCTATACAAATACAGAAGGCGGAATGACTTCACCTTTTAGCATGAAAATTAATCTTCCTAGTGAGGGCGTAAAATTTTCGTAGTTAGGAAGAAAAAAATACCTCACTAAGAAATTAAAAAACGGTGCTTTCTCCAACATGCATATTTATGCATTTTTGGAGGAGTAATTTGTGTTTATCTTACTTGGTTCTAGAGCTAATTCGACTATATTCTCAGCATCAGAATGTTTTTATGGCTCTGATTTGAAAAAACGCCTATGACATTCCTATCCAGAATAAGAAAGACAATACTTGAGCCACCCAAAATGTGATTCCTAATACAAATACCATCTTGTTACTTTTCCGATAACACGTCTCAAACCAGTCACTACTCTCCCATCGATGTGAAAGCCAAGAGAGTTTACGACCATTCCTTCCCAATATTATCATCGGACAGAGATAGAGTAAACCTAATGGATTGAGGTCAATAAAAAACAACAAGAGAATCACAGAGATGAGATAGAGCCACCACTTCTTCTTATTAGAATGACACACCACATAAAACTGAGGGAAAAAGAAAGCCATCCAATCCCATTGACAGATACCATCAGGTAATTGAGGATCTGGCTCTTTTGCTTTCAATATGCTCCAAACAGACAAGTCGCGTCCATAGAAATATGCACGATGCTTTTCCTCCAGTTCTGGATGGTCTTTCAGGTATTCATCAGTCAGTCGCTTATATTTGGCTTTTACCCTCAAAGGATAGATACGGAACCCTTCCTCCCCTCTTCTGTAGAAAAGCAATTCGGTATTCTTCTCTTCAAATAGTCGGGGGAACCAAAGTCCATAACGTTTAGCCACCATTTCCTGAAATTCGTCATAATCGTTAAAGTCAGTTACCCAAAAAATGACTTTATCTAAATACCCATGCTGTACACATTGATCGAATTCCCATAGGAAATTGTCAGTCATATTGATGCGTTGAAGAATCACAGGAGCCCTGCGTTGTAAGCTGATTACCACTCCCTTCCATCCATCGCCTACATAGATGCGCTTAGCGCCATGTGGAGGGATCAACTCATTAGGTCTACCTATCGCATACGGATGGAAAAGTTTCTTCAGACCTTTCATCAGTTTCTCTTCACTCTTCGCCCACTTATCATCGTCTTTGAAACTGCGAAGAAAGAGAATGAAATACTTCAGATATGTTTCATGCTCCTCAGAATAAAATATCTGACGACCTAAGTATTTATGCATCACCTGATAAAGGGGCACCAACAACAATACCGCTAATGAAAACGAGAGCAGTACGTCTTCCATGTAATCCCAAGGATCAGCTTTTTGACTATCAAACACATCTTCCAGTAAACTCCCATAAATCAAGAGGCAAATCATGAGGAAGAGAATGGTGTCGCTTATGGTACGTAAGCGCATGGCCTGCTTATAAGTCTTGGCACGGGTAGCCAACATTTTAAGCGGCAATGAGAGAATCCAGTAAAGCACTAAGAAGAGAGGAAGCATGACAAACCCATTCAACCATGCCGAAGCAAAGGTTTGCAGGAAATCGCTGACGCGATTACCCATATAAGATTCCCATAATCCTAAAGCATCCTCTATCATCGTTGTTCAGTCTTCAGTCTTGGTATTTTGTAAAATTATACTTCAGTCGCAGTTCCTCTTTTTTCTCAGGAGACTGTGCCTTGAAATAAGATTTCCATCCAGGGCAGAAGTTAATATGCCAGCGCCAAAACTTTCCTAAGAAAGAGTTAGGGTTTTTGTCATACTGAGCCCTGAACCTACAATTACTACATGCATGTGCCATAATGATATTGTATTTATTTATTGCAAAGATAGTGCATGGTGAGTGAAATGTCAAATTTATTTGTATTTTTGTAGTGTATTAAGATATTATGACAAGGAGAGAAGTCTTATGAAGGTATTAATGATTAACGGAAGTCCACGCCGTAAAGGCAACACATTCCTTGCTCTTAGCGAGATAGCTAAGACTCTGGAACTGCAAGGTGTAGAGAGTGAGATAATTCAGATTGGCACAAAAACTGTTCGTGGCTGTATCGCTTGCAATCAGTGTAAGATGAAACAACTGAACCGCTGTGTGTTTGATGATGACATCTGTAACATCGTAGTTGAGAAATTGGCAAATGCAGATGCCTTGATAGTCGGCTCTCCTACTTATTACGGTCAGCCAAATGGCACTGTCTTGTCTCTCATCCAACGGGTATTCTACTCCAATCCTATGGGGGCACAGAACAAGCCCGCAGCTGCTGTTGCCGTTTGTCGTCGTGGAGGTAGTACCGCAGTTTTTCAGACGTTAAACATGCCTTTCCAGATGATGAACATGCCTGTTGTCACGTCACAGTATTGGAACGTGGTTTATGGTCGTGAAGAGGGACAGGCAGTACTCGACTTGGAAGGTATGCAAACCATGCGAACGTTGGCCAATAACATGGCGTGGCTCTTGAAGAAAATTCATGCGAATGGTAAGCCAGAGTATCCAGAACGCGAGGAATGGCAACCGATGCATTTTATCAGATGAAGTGGCATTGGGAGATGATGGAAATTATTGAAGTCACAGAAAACAAGAAAGAATACCTTCCTTTACTTTTGTTGGCAGATGAGCAAGAGAATATGATAGACCGTTATCTTGATAAGGGCAAAATGTATGTTCTTGATGATAATGGTATTAAATGTGAATGTGTCTTAGCTGATGTAGGTAATAGAGTTCTTGAGATCAAGAACATTGCCACAGTTTCAGAATACCAAGGTAAAGGTTATGCAAAAGCCTTGATAGACTTCATCGTTAAGAAATACAGCAAACAATATGACATTCTGCAAGTAGGAACTGGCGATAGTCCGAAAACCATACCGTTTTATGAAAAATGTGGTTTTATCCGTTCGCACATCCTACCCAATTTCTTCACGGATAATTACGATCACCCAATATATGAGTGCGGCGTTCAGTTGGTAGATATGGTGTTTTTACAAAGATTGATTTAGTAATTATCAGACTTTATCTCCCTATTTACCATCGCTGCTACACATGAGTCTGACCAAACGTTTTCAGCAGTTTCCACCATGTCGATGATGGTGTAAATAGGTAGGATGATGCCCAAAACGGCGATGGGAGCTCCGATACCCGACATAAGAGAAAGGGTAAGGAAATAGCAACCCATTGGGACTCCAGCATTGCCCACTGCAGAAACCACAGAGATAAGTATCCAAACGAGAATGGTAGGCAGAGTAATGGGTGTTCCACCGTGTTGCATAACGAAGAGTGAGGTAACAAGGATGAAAGCTGCACAACCGTTCATATTAATAGTGGTGCAAAGGGGTAGCACGAAACGAGCTATCTGACGACGGAGTCCTAAGCGCTCTTCTGCTGTTTCCATAGTAACTGGAAGGGTAGCTGCACTGCTTTTGGTAAACAATGCCATAAGTACGGCTGGCATCATCTTACTCAGTGTGCGTAATGGATTGATTCCACGAGCGAAGAGGAACAGAGGCAGTACGACGAAGAACTGAAGGAGATTGCCTCCAAGAATCACCAACACATAACGCCCGATAGAATCTGCCACGATACCTGCGGAAAGTTGCGCAGAAAGTTGCGCAGAGAAAGCCACGATGCCTAAAGGAAGAGTCCAGATAAGACCACGAATAAGAAGGAACAACAACTCCTGAAGTCCTAGAATCCCTTTGACTAACACCCCTTTGTTCTCTGTCTCTGGTAATTTAGAAAGTCCGATACCTATAGCAAAAGCCAATAAGAGTAAAGAAAGGACATTACCTTCGAGGAAAGGACGAACAATATTGTTGGGAATGACAGAAAGAAGATGGTCAGCATAAGACATCTCTTGAGTAGCTACAGGTGTTTCAGAAGATAGCGTGATACTCTCCAATGGAAGGTTACCTGGAGCAATAAGGACATAGAGAACTGCTCCCACAACTGCTGCTGCAAAGGTGGTAAGCAAGGTATAAACCAATGTAGTCCCAAAGATTTTACCAGAGCCTCTAGAACCAAAAGTAGCAAAAGTACTGATAACTGCCAACACGATGGTAGGTACCGCCAACAACTGAAATAGTCGGGTATAGACTTGGGCGATAAACGTCATCAACTGGTCAAGCCACTCTATACCAAGCAGTCCTAACACTGCACCCACCAAGAGTGCCATTATCCATAAGAGGGTATTTTTCATAAGTCAGTCAGTTTTAATGTTCTTATATTCTATCCCCTTATTGGCCCAAAAGACTCCTGCTAAGATAAGGAAACTGCCTAAAAAGGCGATGGATGTCACAGGCTCATCGAGAAAAAGAGCAGAGGCTATCATGGTGGTGATGGGATTGAGGTAGATGTAGTTAGATGCTGCAATGGTACCTATCTTCTGTAATGCCACATTCCATAGATAAAAACAGCCAAAAGAGGCGATGAAGCCCAAGAAGGCCAAGTTCATCCATACTGCAGGGTCACGGAAGCCCTCTAATGGAAACTTCCAAGGAGAAACCATGAACACGGGAATCATGGTAAGGAGTCCATAGAAAAATAGTTTTCGTGTAATGAAGATAATACTATATCGACCGGTAACACGCTTTATAAGCAAACTATAGATAGACCAACTGAAGGCGGCAGCCAATGCCAAAAAATCACCCAACGGATTAAGGTGCAGGATAAAGCTTCCGTTATAGATTACCAAAGCTACACCCACCAAAGCTACCATAGAGCCCCACATCAGTCGTGGGGTGGCACGCAGATTTCGCAACACCAGAATGCTGATGAAAGTGGTAATAAGAGGATTGGAACAAAGGATGAACGACACATTATTGACGTATGTGATACCCACTGCAGTGTTCTCAGCAAGAAAATAGATCGAGCCACCCGTAATACCAAGCACCATCATGAGTAGTTCATCTCTCCAACCATCGGCAAAAAGCTTACGGGGAGAGATGAACCATATGCAGACATAGGCTATAATAAAGCGCAACTGAAATATCTCATGAGGTGTAAGGCCATGCAAGAGCAACACCTTGGAGTTGATGAATGTCACACCCCAGATGCCCACAATCACAATGGCTAAGATATGATATAATAGGTTATTCACAAATCATCGAAAATCAAAAAAAAGAATGTCTTAACCTCCTTCATACACATCTTTACTTAAACAGATTGGCAGCTACTTCAGCTAAGGCTTCAGCTCCAGAGCGATTTGGGAAAGCCTTTTGGATAGCTGCAGCCAACTGTTCTGGAGTAGTGGCTTTAGCACGAAGGGCCTTCACCTTCTTCAGATACTTGAGGTGGTTCTTCACATCCTTAGCAGTGCAGAGGCCAGAGCCGTGATGGGAGATGTAGATCTTCACCTTACTCTGAAGCACAAGCTCATCGTTGGCTATGGCAGCGTCGAGCGCCGCAGCGTTCTGGGCCTCACGGGCAGTGAGGTGACCTGCAGATGGTTCAGAGTGCAACAAAGCTACCTGTCCGCCTACCACGATGGTTGCAGAGGTAAGAAAACCTGCAGGCCCCTTATCGAAACGGAAGGCTATGCCGTCCCAAGTCTTAGTTGCACCATTAGGTACAGCCTCGGCAGTAGTTGTCCAGAAGTCGATGTCGTACATATTATCCCCATAGCGGTTCTTATAGTTCTGCACCATATTCCCCATACCCTTCATCGTCTCTTTCAGAGGCTCTGGAATAAAGTTGTTCTGTGAAAAACTGCCACCCACGTCGTAACCTGTTATGGTAGCTATCACAGGTTTATTCAACTTTTGCATATACTCTGCATACATATTGCCATAAGGCTTAGTAAGAGGAGTCTCAAGTGCAATAAGAGAGGTAGGACCCTCAATCACAAAACTATGATCGCCAGGACCACCATCATGGTTGTAGATGTGGAGTTTAAAGCCCTTGAACTGCTGCACGGTAAATGTGCCATTAGACTGTGCATTTACCACCATGGCACATACCAATGCCATGAGAAACAAAAAGGTTTTCTTCATAATGATACTTTTTTAATGTTTAATGTATAATGTATTAATGTAAAATTCGTTATTTCTCACTTAGGCAGGTTGAAAGCCACACTCATCTCCTTCATTTGTTCATCACTCATGCCATCAGGTTCGAATCCCATGCACTTGGCTTTCAGGTAGATGTCGGCACTCTTCACCAATACATCTATCTGGTCAAAAGCATCCATTACATCAAGGCCTTTAGCAAAAACACCATGCTTCTCCCACAGCACCACGTCATAGTCTTCCAACTCACGCATGGTGGCATTGGCTAACTTTTCAGAGCCAGGAAGCTCGTAAGGCACTACACCTAATCCCAGCGGACAGAAAGCTTTAGTCTCAGGAATCATGCTCCAAAGCAGACGCGTCAGTACGTCTTTCTCCAAGAACTTCTTGGTATGGCTCATGGCTACCAGCTCAATAGGATGCGTGTGCACGGTAGCATTATAGGGTGAGCCCTGCTCAAGCATGCGGTTGTGTACAGCCAAGTGTGAAGGTAATTCACTGGTAGGTTGCACAGGTTCATCAGCGATGATGACGTAAGAGGCACAATCATCGAGAATGCGGATGATAGATCCGTTCTGCATAGGCCAACGCGCTAAGTCGCGCATACGCTTTCCTGTTCCTTTGCAATAGAAATAAGCATCTTTGAGATAAGGAAGAGTGATACCAATCTGCTTCACTTCACTGATGGCTGGAAGCTGACGAATCTCGTCGTCAACCAACTTGGTTATATTCACGGTGATGTTTCCACCGTTTCGTTCTGCCCATCCTTTCTGCCACAGGTAACCAGCCACTTCGGCTACTTTATCCACCTCGGCTTTCAATTGAGGGCGATTTTCTAATATGGTCATTTTATTCTTTTTTAGGTCAACGGATTTTCAGGTTATTACATAATTGATTTTATAAATCCGTATAATCCGTTGATTAAAATATTTTTTACTATTTATTTCAGCAACTCTGGCACAAAGGTGGAGATAATGAGCACAATGATGCCAATCACCAACACCGTGATAGTCTTCTTAGAACAGCCCTTCCATTCCTTAAGGATGATGCCCCAGACATTACTAAACACCACGTTGAGTGCCATGAGGATACAGAAAGCGAAGGTGGTGAGCGTAGGACTCTCGGTGAGAAAACCTTTACCCAGGCTCAGTCCGAAAAACTGGCTATACCACAACAAACCTGCCAAGGCACAGAAAAGGATATTGTTCCCCCAAAGACTGCTCTTGCCATAGTCGGCCCAAGTATTATTCTTGCTATTCTGATAGAAACAATACACGGCATTGGTACAGAAACCTCCGATGGTCACAAGCAAGGTAGCAGGGAGGGTACTGTACATCGGATTGGTAAGCTCACCAAAGTTGATGCCCTTACCAAACTCCAATCCTACGTTGAAACAACCACTCATGAAACCTGCCAATAAAGCGATAAGGATGCCTTTAGGGAAGTTGAAGTCCTTCACAGCCTTCTTCTTCTCCTCCTCACTTAGGCTCTGTGCCTTCATGTTACCAGCCACACCAATGATGGCAATACCTATCAGGGTAACCACCACACCGATGATCACGGCAGCAGTAAGGCTTTCCAGTGGCTTCTGCTCTGGAAAGAAGATGTTCAGCAACACAGGCCCCATGATGGTGCCTAATCCAGCACATGTACCCAAAGCTATGCTCTGCCCCAATGCCACGCCCAGATAGCGCATGGAAAGGCCAAAAGTAAGACCACCTACTCCCCACAGCACACCAAAGAACACCGTCATCCAGACATTGAATGAAGGGGCTGTAGAGAAAAGTTCCATGAGGCTATGCCCAGTAGGCACTGCCAGTAATGCACCAAGGAATGGGAAAATAAGCCAAGCGAACACACCCTGAACAATCCAGTAGCTCTCCCAACTCCACTCCTTGATTTTATTGATAGGCACGTAACTGCTACTCTGGCAGAACGCACCTATCGCTATAATCAGTAATCCAATAATGATACTCATTTCAGATTCGCTTAGAAGTTACATCCTTCTCGTATTGTTGTACTTCAGGAATGAAGGCTTCACCTACAGGCACCCCGTTCTTTAGATTGAAGTAGTCATAAACCGCACCGAATGGAAGCGACTTAGCTTCTTCTAACAAAGCCAAACGCTCGAAGTTCTGACCGTTGTCTTCATACTCACGCAACTTAACCAGTGGTTCCAATAATGCCTGAAGCAAGCATTTCTGCGTAGCACGTACACCCACGATATAAGCACCGATACGATTGATGCTGGCATCGAAATAGTCGAGACCAATGTGTGCACGATTCAGGGCATCCGCACGAATCAATTCCTTAAAGAGGTCGAGTGTCTGATCATTCATGATCGTTACATGATCAGAATCCCAACGCACTGGACGACTCACATGAAGCATCAGTTCTGGCACGAAAAGAAGCAGTGAAGCTACCATATCGCTCACGTTCTCCGTCTGTTCATAGTGACCTGTATCCAAGGTGTACATCAACTTACGGGTAGCACAGTATCCAGCCACAAAGTCGTGTGAACCTACCGTATAACTTTCCAGTCCAATACCAAACAATTTCGCTTCCAGACAAGCCTTCATGTATGGAAGGTTTTCTGCCAAAATCTCATCCAAAGAAGCTGCAAAGATCTCACGATAGCGCTTGCGTTCCACCGTAAGGTCCTTGCTTCCATCATGTACCCAGATGTTCATTATGCTAGGGTCACCTTGTGCTTCACCCATAGCATTGGCAATGCGACGACAGCGCTTTGTATGCTCAATCCAGAAGTCGCGTATACCCTTATCAGGATTTGAAAGCGTTAAATCTCCACTCTTCGGATGTGAGAAACTGGTACTATTGAAATCAAGTTTCAGTCCGTTAGCCTTCGCCCACTCAATCCAACCTTGAAAATGCTTAATCTCCACCTGGTCACGATCTACGAACTTACCACCAAACTCTCCGTAAGTTTCATGCAGATTCAAGCGATAGGTTCCTGCAAGGAGCGACTTTACCTTCAGTACATCCTGACGCAATTCATCAATATTTCGAGCTTTACCAGGGTAGTTGCCTGTAGTCTGGATACCACCAGAGGCAGCAGCTCCGCTCTCGAAGCCCACCACATCATCGGCTTGCCAACAATGCAAGGATATTGGGGTCTGTTCCAACAGACTTACAGCCTTGTCAGTATCCACGCCTATTGCGGCATAACGCTCTTTTGCAATCTCATACGCTTTCTTGATCTGTTCTTCTTTCATAATCATTCATATTTAAGTTAAACTTTTGTTTGTCTGGCAGATTGATCATGTTTATGTGGGCTTTATTTCAATCTTTCCAAAACCACGTTCCAACTCTCCGTAAACTGCGGATTATAGGTACTGAGTGGAATGCTGTCATGTATCATCCGACGCATAGACTTTACATCCTTCGCCATTCCTGCAGCAATGGCTTGGATCATTACATTTCCTATGGCTGTAGCCTCCACGGGACCAGCTATCACAGGAATACCAATGGCATTTGCAGTCCATTGGTTGAGCATTTCATTACGACTTCCACCTCCAATGATGTGAAGACACTCGAAACGGGTATTGGTAAGTGCACGCAATTTATCGAGTACCTGACGATAGCGCAATGCCAGACTCTCATAGATGCAACGCACTACCTGTCCGCGGGTTTCAGGAATCTTCTCCCCATGCTGACGACAATACTCCTTGATGGTTTCTTCCATATCAGCAGGATTAGAGAACATAGAATCATCTGGGTTGATGATGCTACGGAATGGTTCTGCCTCACGAGCCTCCGCATTGATGTCATCGTACGAAGCATCCCCCCACTTTAAGCGGCAACGCTCCAAAAGCCACATGCCGCAGATATTTTTCAAGACACGTATGGTACGCTCTACACCTCCCTCATTGGTAAAGTTGAGAGCTTCAGCATCGGCATTGATAATGGGTTGCGGACTTTCCACGCCCATCAGACTCCAAGTACCACTGCTCAAATAAGCAAAATCCTTCAAGGTAGCTGGAACAGCTGCAACAGCAGAAGCCGTGTCATGTCCTGCAACGGCTACTACTGGGATAGGACCTAAGCCCGTAAGTTCCTGTACCTCTTTTGTAAGTTTTCCTATGGTTTGACCAGGATAAACAAACTTTCCAAAGTTTCGTTCCTCCAGTCCCACAGCCATCAACAGTTCTATTTCAAACTTACGGGTACGGGCATTTATCAGTTGGGAAGTACTTGCTACTGTATATTCGCATACTTTTTCGCCAGTAAGCAGATAACTCAGTGCATCGGGGATAAAGAGAATCTTATCCACCATCTCCAAAGCACTGTCATACTTCCTGCGCAGTACATCTATTTGGAAAAGCGTGTTAAAGTTCATTACCTGAATGCCCGTCAGATTATATACTCGGCTACGGGGAACCTTAGCAAAGAAGGAACGAGGGGCATTCTCTGTCTGTGGATCACGGTATGAATAAGGCAGGCGCAGGAAATGACCATCACGGGCGAGCATGACGAAATCACATCCCCAAGTATCGATACCGATAGATACAATCTCCGTATCCTTACGTTGAGCAGCGATCTTCAATCCTTCCAGAATATTTCTGTAAAGCTCGTAAATATCCCAATAATAGTGCCCCCTGACCTGAATCAGATGATTGGGAAAGCGGTTCAAAACAATCTGCTCCATCCCCTTTTCCGTGAATGTAGCAAGAAGAGTACGGCCACTGGTTGCTCCCAAATCGACAGCAAAAAAACTCTTTTTCATATTTAATTACTAATTTGTGCCCAAAAATAATAAAAATATAAGAAAATAGAAAACTATAGGAAACAGAAAAAAAGAAGAAAAGCATTTTGCATATTTATGCATTTATTGCACGTATATTATCTTTTGTTGATTTTTCAGTAAAATTTCGCACAAAATTGCATATTATTTCAGAAATTGTTGTATTTTTGCCTCGCTTTTGGAATAAATATGCAATTATGAAGAAAAAAACAAGTCGATTAGACACCATTAAAATGCTGGTCTCCAGTCAGGAGATAGGCTCTCAGGAAGAGCTGCTGAACGCCTTGTGGAAGGAAGGATTCAACCTTACGCAAGCAACCCTCTCACGCGACCTGAAGCAACTCAAAGTCGCGAAGGCCACCAACTCATCAGGCAAATATGTTTACGTTCTGCCTAATGACATCATGTATCATCGACAGACAAGTGAAAAGAAAGTGGGGAAGATGATGATGCACTCAGGATTCATCTCACTGACATTCTCGAAGAACCTCGCGGTGATACGTACCCGACCCGGGTATGCCAGCAGTATTGCCTACGATATCGACAATGAGAATTACCCTGGTATTTTGGGAACCATTGCCGGTGATGACACTATCTTACTGATATTGGCCGAAGATGAAACCAGAACCAGTATCCGATCTTTCTTGAAAAGAGTGATTCCGGATGCTTAATATAAGACTTTAACTAACTAAGAAATGGAAGAAAGAAAAATTGACGTCATGGTGGCAGATGCCAGCCATGAGGTGTATGTAGATACCATACTCAAAACTATCAGTGATGCAGCAAAGGTACGTGGAACGGGTATTGCAGAACGTACCCATGAGTATGTGGCAACAAAAATAAAGGAAGGGAAAGCCGTCATCGCTCTTTGTGGAGATGACTTCGTGGGATTCTCTTATATTGAAAGTTGGGGCAACAAGCAGTTTGTGGCAACTTCTGGTCTTATCGTTCATCCTAACTACCGTGGTTTAGGGGTTTCTAAGCGCATCAAGGCTGCTACTTTCCGTTTGGCTCGATTGCGTTGGCCTTGGGCAAAGATCTTCAGTCTCACCAGTGGTGGTGCTGTGATGAAGATGAATACCGAATTGGGGTATGTGCCTGTGCCTTTCGTGGAGTTGACTGATGATGATGCTTTCTGGAAAGGGTGTGAGGGCTGCGTAAACCATCATATCCTGATGGAAAAAGAGCGCAAGTTCTGCATCTGCACCGCAATGCTTTATGACCCTGCTAAACATCCGGAAGATAGACTTTGAACATTAAAAAAACATTAGATTATAATATATGGAAAAGAAGAAAGTGGTAGTAGCCTTTAGTGGTGGATTGGATACCTCATTTACCGTAATGTATCTGGCCAAAGAGAAAGGTTACGAAGTATATGCAGCCAGTGCCAATACTGGCGGTTTCAGTGAAGAACAACTGAAGAAGAATGAAGAAAATGCCTATAAGTTGGGCGCAGTGAAATATGTCACCCTCGACGTGACGCGTGAATACTACGAAAAGAGTCTGAAGTACATGGTCTATGGCAATGTGCTGCGTAATGGTACCTACCCCATCTCTGTAAGTTCCGAACGTATCTTCCAGGCTTTAGCCATTGCACGCTATGCCAATGAGATTGGAGCAGATGCCATTGCACACGGTTCCACAGGAGCAGGTAATGACCAAGTACGCTTTGACATGACCTTCCTGGTGATGGCACCTGGAAAAGAAATCATTACCCTGACACGTGACATGGCTCTAAGCCGTCAGGAAGAGATTGACTACCTAAATAAGAACGGATTCCCAGCCGACTTTGCCAAACTGAAGTATTCATATAATGTGGGACTTTGGGGTACATCTATCTGCGGTGGAGAGATTCTGGACTCTGCACAGGGACTGCCAGAGAGTGCTTATTTGAAGCATGCCACTAAGACTGGTTCAGAACTACTGCGCCTGACGTTTAAGGAAGGAGAATTGAAGGCTGTGAATGATGTGGAGTATGACGACCCCATCAAGGCTATCCAGAAGGTGGAAGAAATAGGTGCTGCCTATGCCATCGGACGCGACATGCATGTGGGTGACACCATCATAGGCATCAAGGGACGTGTGGGCTTCGAGGCTGCAGCTCCTATGCTTATCATCGGTGCGCACCGTTTCTTGGAAAAATACACGCTGAGCAAGTGGCAACAATACTGGAAAGACCAGGTAGCCAATTGGTATGGAATGTTCCTGCATGAGAGTGAGTACTTGGAACCAGTGATGCGCGACATTGAAGCTATGCTTACCAGCTCACAACGTAATGTCAACGGAACGGCAATCCTGGAGCTTCGTCCATTGTCGTTCTCAACCGTAGGTGTGGAGAGTGAAGACGACCTCGTGAAGAATAAGTTCGGTGAATACGGAGAAATGCAGAAGGGTTGGACAGCCGAGGATGCCAAGGGTTTCATCAAGGTAACCTCCACAGCCCTGCGTGCCTATTATGCTAACCACAAGGAGGAATTATGATAAAAGTTGGAATCATAGGAGGTGCAGGCTATACTGCAGGCGAACTGATCAGATTGTTGATCAACCACCCAGATGTAGAGATCGCATTCATAAACAGTACAAGTAATGCAGGAAACCTCATTGCCGATATTCATGAAGGACTCTATGGAGAGACCGACCTTCGTTTTACCGACCAATTACCGTTGGATCAGATCGATGTACTCTTTTTCTGCACAGCACATGGGGATACCAAGAAGTTCATTGAGAGTCATGAGATTCCCGAAACATTGAGAATCATCGACCTCTCCCAAGACTATCGTTTGAAAGCAGAGGGGAACGACTTTGTTTATGGACTTCCAGAACTGAACAGACGCGCTACGTGTAAAGCTTTGCACGTAGCCAATCCAGGATGCTTTGCTACTGCCATACAATTGGCTATACTCCCTCTGGCCAGAAATCAGGTGCTGAACGGTCCTATCTCCGTCAATGCCATCACAGGCAGCACTGGAGCAGGCGTGAAGCCAAGTGCCACTAGCCATTTCAGCTGGCGTGACAACAACCTGAGTGTTTACAAGGTGTTCCAGCACCAGCATCTGTTGGAAATTCGACAGTCGATTCAACAATTGCAACCCGACTTCACAGGAGATATCGACTTCATTCCTTACCGTGGTGGATTCCCTCGTGGCATCTTTGCCACTGCAGTGGTACATAGTAAACTGCCCATTGAGGAGATTATGAAGATGTATCAGGTCTATTATGACGACGACTCATTCACACATGTGGTGGAGCGTAACATCGACCTGAAACAAGTGGTGAATACCAACAAGTGCCTGATACATCTGGAGAAATATGAGGATAAACTGGTGGTTATTTCTTGCATCGACAATTTGTTGAAAGGTGCCAGTGGTACTGCCGTGCACAACATGAATCTGATGTTCGGACTCGAAGAGACCACAGGACTGAGGTTGAAACCAAGTGCTTTTTAAATTGAAAATTAAGAATTAAGACTATGAAACTTTTCGACGTATATCCCCTTTTTGATATTAACATCGTCAAAGGAAAAGGATGTCACGTATGGGACGATCAGGGTACGGAGTACCTGGATCTGTACGGAGGCCATGCCGTGATTTCCATAGGGCATTGCCATCCCCACTACGTGGAAATGATGACCAAGCAACTGAACACATTGGGATTCTATTCCAACTCCGTCATCAACCGTTTGCAACAGCAAGTTGCCACACGCTTGGGCAAGATTTCTGGGTACGAAGACTACGCCCTTTTCCTTATTAATAGTGGCGCAGAAGCTAATGAGAATGCCTTGAAGTTGGCCTCATTCCACAACGGACGCACCCGCGTGCTTTCTGCACAGAAAGCGTTCCATGGGCGTACGTCACTGGCTGTGGAGGTGACCAACAATCCTAAGATCATTGCTCCTATCAATGATGCAGGACATGTGACCTACCTGCCTCTAAACGACCTTCCTGCTTGGGAAGAGGAGTTGGCTAAGGGCGATGTGTGTGCTGTGATCTTGGAGTGCATCCAAGGCGTAGGTGGCATCAAGATGGTGACCAAGGAATTTGCACAGGGCTTGTCCCGTGCTTGTAAGAAGTACGGAACCATTCTTATCTGCGACGAGATCCAATGTGGCTATGGTCGAAGTGGAAAGTTCTTTGCCCATCAATGGCTGGAAATCGAGCCCGACCTTATCACGGTGGCGAAAGGCATCGGCAATGGCTTCCCTATGGCAGGACTGCTTATCAGTCCGATGTTTACGCCCATCTACGGTCAGTTAGGCACTACTTTCGGAGGTAATCACTTGGCCTGTACAGCAGCGCTTGCAGTGATGGATGTGATAGAGCAAGAAGGACTGGTGGAGAATGCCCATGAGGTGGGTTCCTACTTGTTGAACGAGCTTGGCAGCATGAAAGGCATCAAGGAAGTACGTGGACGTGGCCTGATGATTGGCATGGAATTCGAGGAGCCCATCAAGGAATTACGTCTGAAGTTGCTGAAAGAGCAGCACGTCTTCACGGGCGTGAGTGGTACGAATGTTATCCGCCTGTTGCCTCCACTCTGCCTCACGAAGGCACAAGCCAACCAATTCTTAGAACGTTTTACTAAAATCATATCCGTATGAAACTTGCAATCATAGGTGTAGGAAACATGGGAGGTGCCGTTTGCGAAGGCATGTTCCGCAAAGGGATGGATGCCCATTATCAAATCATGGCATCCGATGCTTCTATCGAGAAACTGGAGGCACTGAAAGCACAATATCCCAAACTGGAAATCACTACTGACAACAAACAGGCTGCTAAGGATGCAGGCATCGTCATTGTGGCTGTAAAACCTTGGTTGGTAAAGCCTGTGGTAGAACAACTGCAAATGTCAGAGAATCAGATTTACGTTTCAATCGCTGCAGGGGTGGATTTTGCACAACTCGAAAGCATCACAGGTCTGAAGAATCAACCCATGTTCCGTGTGATTCCCAATACCGCCATCAGTGATCAACAGAGCATGACGCTCATTTGCAAGTGCCACACTTCCCCTGAACAGGAAGCGCTGATCAACGAACTTTTTGGGTGCTTGGGACGCATCCTGATCATCCCTGAGAGCAAGATGGCTGCAGCGACGTCTATTTCTTCGTGTGGCATAGCGTATGTTTTCAAGTACATACAGGCCAGCATACAAGCAGGTATCGAACTGGGACTCACCGTCCCGGAAGCCCGTCTGCTTACCTTGCAGACCCTCACTGGTGCCACTACCATCCTTAGCGAGCACGGAGAGCATCCTGCCACTGAAATCGAAAAAGTCTGCACCCCTGGTGGTATTACCATCAAAGGCATTAACCAGTTGGAACACGACGGGTTTACCTCTGCCGTGATTAATGCCATGAAAGCAAGTATGTAAAAAACTAAATACAACTATTATGAAAAAGCTACTATTCCTATGTGCCTTACTGATAACTTCAGTGAGCTACGCACAGAAACGACCACTCGACCATGATGTCTATGATGGTTGGAAGCACGTGGAGAACAGCAAGATTTCCGACAAGGGCAATTTTGTAGTCACCCAGATCGATCCCCAAGAAGGTGACGGAGTGCTGACCATTATCCGAGTGAAAAACGGACAAGAGTTGAAGATCGCCCGAGGCTATAATGCCACCTTGCTGCCCAATGAGCAATATGCCGTGTGCCTCATCAAGCCCTTCTTTGCTGATTCCCGTCAGGCACGCATCGACAAGAAGAGAGCCGATGACATGCCTAAGGATTCCTTGGCTATCGTCCGTCTGTCAGATTTCCAGACTACCAAGATACCTTTCGTGACCTCCTACCGCATCGGAGCCGAAAGCAACGATGCTCTGGCCTTCATCTCTGCTGATACCACTGGCATAGACAAGAAAGCCAAAGGTGGGAAACCTTTGGTGGTCTATTACTTTGCCAATGCCAAGACAGATACCATCAAGCAGGTGGACCGTTACAACTTCGATCGCAGTGGTCGTACACTGGTATTCACGACTGACGATGGCAAGAAAAACCCCACGGTGGGCGTTTATAGCGTAGCAACCTCCAGTGCCAAGGAGCTGAGTAGCGGCCATAAGTTCTACACCCTGCCTCAGTTCGATGCCAAGGGTGGACAGTTGCTCTACCTCGCTTCTGTCGATTCGCTCGATACGGGTACCAAACACTGCGACCTTTATTATTATAAGGTAGGCGATGCTTCTTCACGTCGTATCATTGCCAGCGACTACAAGCAGGGACTGCCTGAAGGTTGGGGACTGAACCAGTATGCCAATCCTTTCTTCAGTGAGAACGGAGAGCGCATCTTTGCAGGTGTAGCCGAGCACATTGCCCCCAAAGACACTACCCGTGTCTCTTTCGAAACGGCAGGACTCGACATCTGGACTTGGAATGCGCCTGAGACCCCTCCTACCCAACTTATCAACATCAACCGTGTGCGTGAACGTACGGCCTTAGCACTGGTGAATGCCCAGAGTGGCACTCTCACCCCATTGGCTAATGGTGTATTCGACCGTATCATCCTGCCTGATCAAGGTAATGCTACCTATGCTGTGAGTATCGATCGCACCAACCACATGGTGGAGAGCCAATGGAGCTACCAACTCCCACAGGAGGTTTTCCTCATCAACTTGCAGAACGGACAGCGTACAATGCTCCATCAAAATGCCAATATCAGTTCGGTAACAGCTTCACCTACAGGCAAGTACCTACTTTGGTACGACTATACGCTGAAAGACTGGATGGCTTATAACACCCAGAGCCGTGAGACGCACAACCTTACCGCTGGTCTTGGAGTGAATTTCTGGGACGAGTTGAACGATACCCCAAGTGATGCCAGTCCTTACGGCATCGCTGCATGGACAGAGAATGATGCCTATGTGCTCATCAACGATCGTTATGACGTGTGGCAGATTTCTCCAGAAGGCAATCAAGCCATCAACCTCACATCTGGCAACGGACGTGCTACGAACGTCACCTATCGCTTCGTGCGCACTAAGCAGACCACGGCCGTTCCTGGCAGTTTCGGGGCTTCTGGACGTGCCGATGCCTTGAGCCTAAAGGACCCTCTGGTATTCAGCATTTTCGACAACAGCACTAAACAGTATGGTTATGCCACGCTGAAGACCTTCAAGGCTGGTGCACCTGTGCAATTAGCCAAAGGTGATTTCATGTACACAGCTCTAAGCAAGGCTAAGGACGCTGAAGCCTACATCTATATGAAACAGAACTTCCAGCACTGTCCAGATGTTTATTTCACAACCAACTGGAAGAAAGAACAGCGCTTAAGTGATGCTAATCCAGAGCAGAGCAACTACCTCTGGGGTACCGCTGAGCTTTTCAAGTGGAACGCCTACGACGGCACCCCACTCGAAGGAATGCTCTACAAACCCGAGAACTTCGATGAGAACAAGAAGTATCCTGTGATGATCTACTTCTACGAGCGTCGTTCCGAGAACCTCTTCGCTTACTACGAACCCGCTCCAAGTCGCAGCACGGTGAACATCAGCTTCTATACCAGTCGTGGCTATGTGTGCTTCGTACCAGATATCGTCTATACAGCAGGCCTACCTGGTGAGAGTGCTTACAACTGCATCTGCGCAGGAGCCGAGGCGTTGGCAAAGAACAAATGGATCGATAAAGACAACATGGCCATTCAAGGTCAGAGCTGGGGTGGATATCAGACGTCCTACCTCATCACCCGCACCAACATGTTCAAGGCAGCGGGTTCTGGAGCCCCTGTGTCCAACATGACCAGTGCTTATGGTGGCATCCGTTGGGAGAGTGGTAACAGTCGCCAAGGACAATACGAGCAAGGCCAGAGCCGCATAGGGCGTAACCTCTGGGAAGCCCCAGAGCTCTACATCTCCAACTCTGCCCTCTTCAAGGCCGACCGTATAGAGACGCCTGTGCTCATCATGCACAACGATGCCGATGGCGCTGTGCCTTGGTATCAGGGCATCGAGTTCTTCATGGCCCTGCGCCGCTTAGGCAAGCCAGCGTGGTTGCTGCAATACAACAACGAGGCCCACAACCTGGTGGAACGTCGCAACCGTATCGACCTCACCATCCGCCTCCAGCAGTTCTTCGACCACTACCTCAAGGGCGATCCTGCTCCTGCATGGATGACGAAGGGCGTGCCCAGCATCAAGAAAGGCGAGTACTTCGGATTTGAGACGGAGTGACAAGAAACAAGAAAGGCGAGCCATAACGGTTCGCCTTCCTTTATGTATCATTCTAAAAGATCAGTTGGCAAAAACGCTATCCATATAGGTGTAGAAGTCGGGATCTTCACCCATCACCACCTTTACGATCTTACCATTCTCATCGAGCAGGATTTTCCAAGGATAGCCCTGCACCTCATAAGCCTTGGCCACATCACCGTCGCCAGCAGGATTATAGACATGCAGCCATGGAATCTGATGCTTCTCCACACCAGCGCGCCACTTGGCCTCGCTCTCACGGCAGTCGATGCTTAAGAATTCCACCTTGTCCTTATACTTCTCATACGTGGCCTTCATCTCAGGGAGTCCACGAATGCACCAGATGCACCAGCTACCCCAAAAATCCAGTAATGTATATTTGCCCTTGCCATAGAGAGAAGACAACTTGAAATCGTTGCCCTGCAGATCTTTCAATGTAAAATCAGGAGCCTGAACGCCCTCCTTAATCTCTTCCTGCACCACGTCGATGTCCTTCACCTGGTTTTCACCACCTTCGTTCACGACAGCCTTGGCACCCATAGACATTAGGGCTGCGCCCGCCAAAACCATTAAAAACTTCTTCATATCCTATCGTTATTTAGTTATATTTGTTGCAAAGTTAAGCAGAATTATTGAGAACTGAAAATAGAGCCTAGAGAATTAAGAAGATTTATGAAATCACAGTGAAGCCGTAATGTCAGGCGCTCAATTATTAACAATCTTCCGTTGTAAGAAATATTTCTGGGTAGCCGCAAAGAACAGCGCCACGCCCATACCATTCACCACGCTCACTGTCCAGAAGGCAGCCGTATAGCCCAACAACTCTGACACCACGCCACCGATGAGGATACCCAGTCCCATACCCGCATCCCAAGCGATGAGGATACTGCTGTTGGCGGTACCACGCTCGTTGTGGTGTGCCACGCTCACAAACATGTTCAAGAAGGCCGGATACATGTGGCCGTTGCCCAAACCTATCAAGATGGCAGAGCCATAGTAGCCCACCATATTCGGACACGCCACGAAGAGCGTATAACCAATGAACGACAGTACCATACCCCCTGCCGCGTTCTGCGTCAGTCTCCCTTCACGGAGCGACTTCGCCCCTTGCAGACGCGACACGAACAATCCGATGGAAAGCAGCATGAAGTAAGTGCCCGTGCCACTGGTGATGCCCATCACCTCCTTGCCATAAATGGCCAGATAGTTGCTCAGCACACCGAAGCAGAACGCAAACAGCAGGATGTTGATCGCCATCAGCCAAGAGCGTGTGAGGAAGAAGCGATCCAATGAGAGCTTTTCCTTGTTCTTCACGATCTCCTTGGTAGGCACCTCCACCGTCTGATCCACCCATAGACCGATACCCGCCACCACCAGCGCCAGCCAGAACAGCAGCGTGAAGTTGCCAGTTTCGTGGTAGATATACAGTCCCACCGTAGGCGCCAGCGCCATGGAGAGGTTGTTGCTTAGTCCGTAGTACCCTATGCCCTCACTGCGCCTCGAGGCAGGCAGTACATCGATCGCCACCGTACTGTTGGCTACCGTCAATGCTCCGAAAGGCATGCCATGCAAGGTACGCACGATGGCAAAGAGCAGCAGCGTACTCGCTGCCAGATAGCCCGCGAAGAAGGCGAAGAAGAAAAAGAAACACACCATCAGCACCCGCTTGCGGTCGAAGCTGTCCACCACGAAGCCACTGAACGGACGGATGATCAATGCCGCGATGGTATAGCCCGAGAGCACGATACCTATCACATCCTTCGTGGCCCCAAACCGTTCGCTAAGATAAAGCGGCAGCAGCGGGGTAAGCAGGTAGAAGGCGAAGAACAATGCAAAGTTCGCCACCATCACCTTGATGTAATTCCTATTCCACAGCCGCTCCATCATGCCTTAGTATTCGTACATTTTCACACGGAACGCACTCACCTTGCCGACAGGGATAGAACCACCAACTCCAGCGTATGCCACCTCGTCACCGTTGATGCGATGGGCGTACAACTTCCCGTTAGCATCGAAGCGCAACTCATCCACAGAGAGGAACGCGGCCGCCTGCGCCTTGCTCTTGCTGCCCTTTCCGAAGCTGATGGAAGCACCACCCAATCCGCCAGCCACGATGAAGTCGCCCTCACCCACCTGGATAATCAGCGCGCCAGACGTCTCCATATTCACTGTCGTCTCACTGTTGGTCCCTGTGCCGAACATCGCTTCCGCAGCCTCCGTACTGAATCGGCGCATCGTAATCTGATAGCCACCCATCTCCACGCTGTCGGTATCACGACCAGTCGTCAGATACAAGCCACTGCACTTATCCGTCCCCACATACTCCGTCAGGTAAGGCATCAACGCCTCCAACATCTGGTAAGCCTCCCCATAGAACCAAGGGTTATAATTGGGAGAATCCGTCAGTCCACCACCGTCGATACCGAAAGGTGCATAACATAGCGCCCCATACTTGCCGATGGCGTAAAACGCCCTCGAAGCCCCGTCGATGTTGCTTGTAGTCTCAGGGATAAACAGCGGATTGCCACTCAGTGTATAATCCTCCAGAATCGTGTCGAAGATCTGCACGGCATAGATGTCTGGGGCAATGAAGTCGATACTTGGTGCGCCAGCCCTCCAGATGTCTATCAGATGTGCCTCTGGTCCACCACTCGGATAGATACCAGGCTGCGTCTGTGCAGGTGCCTTCATCCATGCGTTCACATACATCGGCAATGCCAGTTCCGCCTTACCTGCCTTAGTCACCTGCTCCACAAAGGTGGCATAGTTCCAAGCATTGAAGATCTCCTCTGTAAGGTAGTTGTACGACGTATGCCAATCGTCACCATTCACCAACCTACCCACGCCGAACACCTCTTCCCACGTGCCCTTTTCCTTGCTGCCATTGGCATTCCAAGCATCGAGAATGGCAGGATGCAGCGTCTTCTTGTGAGCCTTCAGATAACTGATCAACTGCTGTGGCACCTCACTGTTGAAGGCCTTGTTGGCCAGTTCGTTGAAATCGCGCATCGCATCGTTAGGCAATCCCTGGAACGTCGCTCTCATGTTCACGGTGCCAATCTCGTTCTCTATCTGCATCATGATCACCGTATGGTCGCGATCTACCTCCTTGATGTGACGCATCAGGTGTGCGAAGGCGTTGGCATCGGCCTTGGCGGTCTCGGTACCCAGAGTAGAAAGCGTGATGGTCTCACTGCCTCCCTTCAGCTTCGTGCGCGGGAAGCGCTTGGTATCCTTCTTCACCCAAGCCGGTGTATAGGTGCTCTCACCATTCTTCCAACTGCCGAACCACAGCACTACCAGCTTCAGGTTCTCCTTCCGTGCCCCATCGATCATGCTGTCGATGATGGTATAGTCGAACTGCCCCTCTACAGGTTCCAACAGTTCCCAAGTCACGGGAGCTATCACCGTGTTCATGTGCAGAGCAGCCATGCGCTTCCACACATCCGCCATATATTCCACGCTGCCCGTGGTGCTGTTGTGCAACTCGCCACTCAGTGCGATGAACGGTTTACCATCCACCAGCAACTGCGTGCGTCCGTCACGCGTCTTGTTTAGTCTCGGCATCTCCTGTGCCGTGAGGCTCAGGGTCATCAGCAGCAATGCTATTACTGCGAATATAGTTCTTGAATTTTTCATAGTTTTATGTTTTTATTTTTCTTGCAAAGTTAATTAATTTCTAGGAAAAAACTATCTTTGTGCCAAGATTACACTTATATAATTCATAATATGAACACAGAAAAACAACAGGCAGCTGCAGCTGTGGAATTTGCCGAAAGATGGAAAGGCAAAGGATACGAAAAGGGCGATTCACAGCTCTTTTGGACAGAACTATTAACACAGGTATTCGGTATTGAGAATCCCAGCAGTTTTATTCGTTATGAAGAACAGGTGAAGGTGGATAAGACCAACTTCATTGATGGACATATACCCTCTACACGCGTACTGATAGAGCAGAAGTCGATAGGTAAAGACCTCCGTAAAGGCATTGTGCAAAGTGATGGCTCTGTGCTGAACCCCTTCCAACAAGCTAAACGCTATGTGGCAAACATGCCGCTCTCTGAGCATCCCCGATGGATAGTGACCTGCAATTTCGCAGAGTTTCTGGTGTATGACATGGAAAAGCCCAATGGGGAACCTGAACAGATTTTGCTTGAAAATTTAGGTAAGGAGTATTATCGCTTGCAGTTCTTAGTGAACACGGCTAGTGAGCATCTTACTAAGGAAATGGAAGTTTCCATGAAGGCAGGTGAAATAGTGGGACAAATCTATGATGCACTTTTGAAGCAATACGACGATAACAGCCCTGAAGCCTTGCGCTGGCTGAACATACTCTGCGTGCGCATCGTGTTTTGCCTCTATGCTGAAGATGCTGGTATTTTCCGCCATGACCAGTTTCATGACTATCTCTCACACTATGAGGCAGATGACCTGCGCAATGCCCTAATCCGTCTTTTCGAAGTGCTGAATACACCAGTCGAGAAACGCAGTAAATACTTGAAGGATGACCTCAAAGCTTTCCCATATACCAATGGAGGCTTGTTTGAAGAGGAGATAGAGATACCGCAATTCACGGAAGAAGTGAGAAACCTGCTGCTTCGCAATGCCTCGATGGATTTCGATTGGAGCGCCATATCACCCACCATCTTTGGAGCTGTGTTCGAGAGTACATTGAACCCAGAAACCCGTCGAAGCGGAGGTATGCACTACACTTCTATTGAAAACATTCACAAAGTGATAGACCCTCTTTTCCTGAATGATCTGCGCCGTGAATTAGATACAATTCTTGAAGAAAAGGTGGAGCGTGTGCGTGTTCGAAAGTTGGAGGATTATCAAGATAAGCTTGCTAAGCTCACCTTCCTTGATCCTGCTTGTGGTAGTGGTAATTTCCTCACAGAGACTTACCTCTCACTGCGCAGGTTGGAGAATGAAGTGATACGTGAACGGTATCACGGACAAGGTATGCTTGGTGAGTTCAAGAATCCTGTAAAGGTGAATATCAACCAGTTCTATGGCATAGAGATAAACGACTTTGCCGTAACTGTAGCCACCACTGCCCTATGGATCAGTGAAGCGCAGATGCTTGCAGAGACTGAGCGCATTATCCATCAAGACATCGACTTCCTGCCTTTGAAGAGCTACACTAACATTAAAGAAGGTAATGCCCTTCGTGTGCCTTGGGATGAATGGGAAATTGATGAAAAGAATCCGATGGTGATGGCTAAACATACCATCATTTATCAAATACCAGAAACACGCTCAGAAGTGGCTAGTGACCCAGTAGTTCAATACAACAACCTCGATTTATATAGTGAGGAAATAGAGTATCGCACTAGGACAAAGCCTCAAAGAACATATCATGTGTATTTCGATTACATTATGGGTAACCCACCATTTGTAGGCTATGCTTATCAGACAAAAGAACAGAAAGCAGATTTAGCTGTTGTTTGTAAAGAATGTGGTAATAATATAGACTACGTGGCAGGATGGTATTATAAAGCTGCAAAATTAATAAAAGGAACAACAACAAAGGTTGCTCTAGTTTCAACTAATAGTATTACGCAAGGTGAACAAGTTTCAGCCATTTGGAAGAACTTAATACAGAAATATGACATTAATATTGATTTTGCATACCGAACTTTTAGATGGGATAGTGAAGCATCTTTGAAAGCGCATGTTCACTGTGTAATTATAGGCTTTTCAAGTAGAAAAGACGAAGTGAAAGAAAGCGTTATTTATGATAATAATAGAATTATTAAGGCAGAGAATATTAATCCATATTTAATTGATGCACCTACTATTTTTATTGAAAGCCGAAAAAAGCCCATCTCTTCCGTTCCAGAAATGACTAAAGGAAGTGGACCTGTAGATGGTGGTAATTTAATAATAGAAAAAGAAGACTACGAAGAGTTTATAAGAAAAGAACCTGAATCTGTAATATATATTCGCCGTTTTGTTGGAGCTAAAGAGTTTCTTCATAATTTACCTCGTTACTGCTTATGGCTTATAGGTGCTTCACCGAAAGAACTAAATAATCTTCATCTAGTCAAAGAAAGAGTTTTAAAAACTCGTGAATTTAGATTGGCAAGTTCCAAAGAGGCTACAAGAAAATATGCAGATTTACCTTCACGTTTTATGGAGATAAGACAACCCAATAGTGACTATATTATAATACCCCGTGTCTCTTCAGAAAATCGGCGTTATATTCCAATGGGTTATATGAATAAGGATGTGATTTGCAGTGATTCGAATATTTTAATTCCCCAAATTTCATTATATCATTTTGGCGTCTTAGAAAGCAATGTTCATATGGCTTGGATGCGTGTTGTTTGCGGTAGACTGAAAAGTGATTACCGCTATTCAAATACTATAGTTTACAATAACTTCCCATGGCCAACGCCAACAGAAGAGCAAAAGGCAAAGATAGAAAAGACGGCCCAAGCCATCCTCGATGCTCGCGCCCTCTATCTAGATTCATCATTGGCAGATCTCTATGATGAGGCCGTTATGCCAGTAGAATTGCGTCGTGCCCATCAAGAAAACGACCGTGCTGTAATGCAAGCCTATGGCTTTCCCGTGAAGAGTACATTCACGGAAAGCCAGTGCGTGGCTGAACTATTCAAGATGTATCAGGAATTATCTAATAAGTAATTCATTAACAAAATGATAAAAAAGTCTTTTTTGCAGAGATTCTCCATCTGGCAGAACTGTATCAAAATCAATATAAAGAAATGGGAATATAAATGAATCATTATGGACTTGGAAAAAGAAGAAAATCTAAAGAAGGGTATAGTCCGTACACTGAATAATATTATTGGAGAACTGGAAGAGATTAATGATCGCTTTTCTCTAGATTTGTGTACTGCTAAAGCTGAAATTGATAGTGTTCCGTTTTTCTTATCTTTCTTAAGAGAAGAGAAAGAAGAGTTAGAACATTCTATTGAATCCAAACAAATGGATGTTGATGAAATATTGTACTCACTTGGAGAAGTTCAGGAACGCTTAAGCGAAGATATCATTGACATTATTGATGATTATGAACCTTCTTATAAGTTTGACCTTATCGATGAGTTTGAATTAAGTGAGGCTTTGCAAAAACTTTCAAAAAAGACATACGCTATAGCTAAAGGACTGAGGCAATTAGATGGTTATGAGATGGAGGCAAATGACGTATATGACTGCGCCATTTCTATAGCCATGTTAGCAGAGCATCCATAATTTGAGCAAAGTATATTTAGTTCATTGGCTGATAATCCAACATTCACTTATTCGTTTATCATATCTTTGAATTGTAATCAAAGATATTAGTCCATTAGGCTACGATAAAAGACAAAAAAAGGTAACTATTAATGTTACCTTATATACTATTTTGACGACAATCTAGTACCATCTCCTGGTCCGGAACCACTCCATCTAGAGTTCAGCCCCCATACAACCAATAATAATATGATAATAACACTTGTCATAACTCTACATTTTTATTAACCGCAAATATAGCTATTATTTTTAAATAACCCAAAAAACACGATATTATTATCTTAAACAATTGCGACTGTGTGTAGGGGCAAATCGTCAAGCTAGCCTTAGATTTTACCAAAAGTTAGGCGGTTTTTCAGAAACACAAGGAGTTATCGCGAAAATATCAAGCATTACCATAGGTATTATTGAAGCATTTTCGCGATAACGCTGGACATTTCCGCGATAATTGCCTGCATTCTTGGGGATCATACTTGATGTATTACTTATTGATACGTTATCTCTCTGCTCAGTCAACGTTATGACTTAGCTCAGTCAACGTTAGGATTTAGCTCAGTCAAGGTTAGGAATTAACTCAGTCATTGGTGTGACTGAGCATGAAGGAACACGTATTAGTTGTCGTAAGATGCCTATTCTACATACGAATTATGCCAAAAACACCTCACACCTCACCTTTGCTTAATTAGTGCATGATATACAAGCGTTCTAAAGGGTGAGGTGTTGCTTTGACACCTCACCACTCCTCACCCTTATTACTTGGAAAGACCTTCAAGAAGGTGAGGTGTGGTGAGGAGTGCTCTTAACACCTCACCGCTACATTGCATTGATATTCAGCATTTTAAATGCCAAAGGTGAGGTGTGAGGTGTTTTCATGAAAATTCATTTTTAAAAATAGACTTCACACTTCACGCTGATGATAAAAGTACATGTTCTGTATGATATTTCTAAAGCAAATCCAAAACATAGACTTCACAAGACTTCACATAGACTTCACACGTGAAAAGGTGAAATCTATTAATCAATCAAATATCTATTTCTAAAGAATAATAACTTACGATTATCAACATGTTTTATAAATAAAAGCGTGAAGTCTATGTGAAGTCTTGTGAAGTCTCATTGGTGGAAAAACTGTCGTAACGAAGTATTAATCAAAGGCTTGCAAAATGCATGTGAAGTGTGAAGACTAAAAAAATATTTAGTCTTGAAAATTGCTATATCCGCCACATTGTGGAGTATGGAGATAGCTTACTTTGCCTCACGCTTACCTGCTAAAACCAACCTGGAAGCTACAGGAGTAACGGGTGCAGTGATGTCTGAAGTGTTTACAATTTGAGGCGTGCCTTCAATGTTGAAGGTCAAAGTTGCTCCATTGTTGCGCACATCAATGGTTACAGGGGCACCCATAACCAACGGAAGGTTCACGTCACCATGTCCGCCAGGGTAACCACAGAGCACAGGGATATGGTAGGCTACCAAATATTCGTGCAACATGGCTTCCACGCTCTCGTAAGTGAATTCAGTGCCACAATCTGTGAATTCGCCTAGTATCACCCCTTTGCAGCGATCGAGTACTCCGTTCATCTGCAAGATCTGGAACTGGCGATCGATGTTGTGCATGGATTCTTCAACCTCCTCAATGAAAAGGATGAGGTCTTTACCTGCTGTGGCATCCGCTTGTGTGCCTAAGTTGGGCACATACGTACAGATGTTTCCTCCTACCAGTACGCCTTCGGCCCTACCGATGATGTTTTGTGGATGGGCAGGAAGTTCATAGACAGGAATGCGTCCCAAGAGTATATCGCGCATCAGCGTACTGGTAGCATCGGTGCCGCCTTTGGCCAAGAACGAACTCATGGTGCCGTGAATACTCATGACGCCAGCACGGGTAAATAAGCCATGAAGGGTGGATATATCACTGAAGCCCACCAACCATTTAGGCGAGGCTGCCAACTCCTTCAAGGTAAGTTGGTCAATTAGTTGGATTGTCCCGTATCCTCCACGATTACAAATAATTGCCTTTATAGAGGGGTCAGATAGTGCCCAACGTATATCGCTTATGCGCTCAGCTATCGTGCCTGCATATCTGCCAACTTCTATTTTGCCTACATTAGGTCCAACGACAGGCTCCAGTCCCCAAGAACGCAGCACCTCGGCAGTCTTCTCCACATTCTCCATAGGTGTATAGTACGACGGGGAGATAAGTGCCACCTTGTCGCCTGTTTTCAGATAGGCGGGTTTGACACATTTCAGCGTAATTGATGAGGACGAGGGATCCACGGTGGGGTCATCGTCTTCGTAACATGAAGTCATGGACATGAGGGTGCTAATGCACAGCATAAGGGCCAAAGCCCGTGAAGTAATCTTATTCATTGTCATTGATATATGTTATCTACGTCACAAAGTTCGGAACATTTCTTGAGATATGCAAGAAACTTGCAGGAAAGAGGAGTTTCTGGCACTTCCGAAAAATATTTTCCGAAAAATTTGGTAGAGTGAAGAAAACGCTTTATCTTTGTCCCCGCAAAAGAAATGCGGAAATAGCTCAGTTGGTAGAGCACAACCTTGCCAAGGTTGGGGTCGCGAGTCCGAGTCTCGTTTTCCGCTCTCCCTCAAGAAGGCCGCCCGGATGGTGGAATCGGTAGACACGAGGGACTTAAAATCCCTTGGCCATTGCGGCTGTGTGGGTTCAAGTCCCACTCCGGGTACTCGGAAGGTACAAGAAAAGCCCTGATTTTTCAGGGCTTTTTCATTTTATCTATCCATGCTTTTTACTCCGCACTTGCCAATAACGCTTGCTCTGCCTGCTCCACACGCTCGAATTGGAAGCCTGCGAGGACATCGTTCATCAAAGCCTGTATCTCTGTGTTGCAGAGGTTGCCAATGCTGCCTTCGTGGGTGTGGTGTACCTCTTTGGAATGGGTGAACTCGCCACGTTCGAATTCGAGGCCCACCTGCTTGTAGGCATCGCGGAAGGGCACGCCCTGAAGCACCAGCTCGTTGACACGCTCCACACTGAAGATAGGTAGGTAGCGGGAATCATCAAGGATATGCTCATTCACGGTGACACGACGCAGGGTATAGGCTGCCATGTGCAGGCAGTCTTCCAACTCGTCGAATGCTGGCAAGAAGACTTCTTTCAGGAGCTGATAATCACGGAAATAGCCCGTGGGCAGGTTGTTCATCATCAAGACAATCTGCTGCGGAAGGGCCTGCAGCTTGTTGCACTTGCTGCGGGTAAGCTCGAAGACATCAGGGTTCTTCTTGTGGGGCATGATGCTGGAGCCTGTGGTACACTCATCGGGCAGTTTCAGGAAGCCGAAGTTCTGACTGTTGAACATGCAGGCATCGAACGCCAACTTGGAGACAGTGCCTGCGATACCTGCCAAGGCAAACGCCACGTTGCGCTCCATCTTGCCACGTCCCATCTGCGCATAAACCACGTTGTAATCGAGGCTTTCGAAACCCAGCAAACGGGTAGTCATAGTGCGGTTCAAAGGGAACGAAGAGCCGTAACCTGCAGCGGAACCCAAGGGGTTACGATTGACCATGTGGTAGGCTGCCTGTAGGAGCTGGAGGTCGTCCACCAAACCCTCGGCATAGGCACCAAACCAGAGTCCGAAACTGCTGGGCATGGCAATCTGCAGATGTGTATAGCCTGGCATCAGCACGTCTTTATAACGCTCGCTCTGCTCTATCAATACACTGAACAATTCTTCCACTGCCTCAGTGATGCGACGTATCTGGCTGCGGGTAAACAACTTGAGGTCGAGCAACACCTGGTCGTTGCGTGAGCGCCCGCTGTGTATCTTCTTACCCACATCGCCAAGGGCACGGGTAAGCATGAATTCTACCTGTGAATGCACATCTTCCACATCGTCCTCAATGCGGAAATCGCCCTTCACTGCCAACTCGTAGATCTTGCGCAGTTCTGCCAACAGCACTTTCAGTTCATCGGCCGTCAACAGCCCGATGCTCTCGAGCATGGTGATGTGCGCCATGCTGCCCAGCACGTCGGAGGCAGCGAGATAGAGGTCCATCTCACGGTCGCGCCCCACAGTGAAGCGCTCAATCTCCTTGTTTACCTGTACTGATTTTTCCCAAAGCTTCATAAACGCTCCGCGTTTAAAATTAAAAAATTAAAATATTCAAATATTCAAAAAGGAGCGGCGAAGCCACCATCTTTGCATTTTTGCATTTTTGAATCTTTGAATCTTAAAATATAGCCGCAGCTATATTTTATTGTATGGTACTTGCGCCAGCAGACCAGCGATTTTCTCTACAGCATCGGTGAGAGGCTTGCGCACCATGGCCATCATGAACGAGTTCATGTTCAGTCCCACAGTGACACGCATCTTGCACTGACTGCCCGTGATGGGGAGCAGCTGCACCCACATATCGAATGGCAGGGGAGACTGCACCGTGCTGTACTTGATGGTCTTGTTGGGTTCTTTCTCCACCATCTTCAGGGTCACCATGCCCATGGGACTCTTATAGGAGATGCTGTCCTCACCAATGACCACATCTTGCAACTTATCTTCTGGAATGCGTTCCTTCAGACGGGTAAGGTTGTCCACGTTGCTGAGCACGTCGAACACCACACGCTGAGGAGCGGTTATCTCTTTTTCGCTACTATGTATTTGTTCCATGTTTCGTTGACTTATGAATATTTATTGAGGATTGAGGATTGAGGATTGAGGATTAACTATTCAGGGTGAATCCATCTGGATGGGAAACGGCGAAGCCGTAATTCTCAATTCTCAATTTTCAATTCTCAATTTAAAGATTGTCTCCCCAGTGTGCAGGGTCGCTGCGCCACTTATTCAGGGTTTCTACGTCTTTTTCCTCAATGTATCCTGTGCGCAGGGCCACATCAAGCACCATCTCATAGTTGGTCAGTGTTACCAGCGTAACTTTGGCATCCTTGAAGGCTTTCTCTGCCACAGGGAAGCCGTAGGTATAGGCTGCTACCATGCCGATAACCTCGCAGCCGTCGCGACGGATGGCCTCCACGGCTTTCAGGCTACTGCCACCAGTAGATACCAAATCCTCAACCACCACAACCTTCATGCCCGGACGAAGTTCGCCCTCGATGAGGTTTTCCAAGCCATGATCCTTTGGTTTAGAACGTACATAAACGAAAGGCAGGTTCAGGGCATCGGCCACCAAGGCTCCTTGTGGAATGGCTCCCGTGGCCACACCAGCAATGGCATCGGCATCACCAAAACGCTCCAAGACGATGCGGGTGATTTCGGTCTTAACAAAGTTGCGCAAGGCGGGGTAAGAAAGGGTCTTACGGTTATCACAATAGAACGGCGATTTCCAACCAGATGCCCAGGTAAATGGGTTGTTTGGCTGCAACTTGATCGCTTTGATCTTCAGTAACTTCTCTGCAAAAAGTCTCTCTAAGTTTTTCATAATTTCTTAAACGGTTTGTTTAGTTGGCAACAAAGATAAGCAAACCGCTCCGATTATGAAAACGATAGAAGATATTTTTTATTGACATTCTGCCTCATCGATGTCGGATAGATCCATGCACTGATGGATATCCTCGTAACTGAATCCACGACTCATGGCGAAGCGGGTAAGTTTGAGTCTGCGTTGATAATCACCGTCTTCGGCTTTCAAGGTACGTGCTTTCTGCTCCAAGGCTTTGTGGAGTATCTGCAGGTATTCCTCGGCATCAAGGGCATCGAGGAAAGGTTGGAAGGTGGTACGCGCCACGTGTTTTTGTTGCAACGCCAGCGCAATCTTTCGCTTCCCCCATCCAGAGAAATGAAGCTTGTCGTGCACAAACGCCTTAGCATAGCGCGATTCATCCAGGAAGTTGGCCTCTTCCAAACGACTGACGATGCGCTCCGTTGCCTCCACAGAAAGTCCCCACTTCTGGAGCTTCTCACGCACATCAGCGCGACAGTGCTCACTCACGGAGCAATAGGCTGCCAAACGGTTCAAGGCATCGGCCTCAGTGATGGGTTTACGGTTCATAGGTGTGCTTTGATGATACGGTCGTTGTGTGAGATATCCTGATAAATGGTCACATCGCTATATCCTTGGGCTTCAAGCAGTTGCTTTACGGCTACTCCCTGTGTGCGATTGATCTCAAAATAGAGGCGACCCTGGGGTTTCAACGCCTGACGACCCATCTCCGCGATCTTGCGGTAGAACAACAACGGATCGTCATCGGGTACGAAGAGGGCCAATTCGGGTTCGTAATCCACCACATTGGGTGCCAGCGTTTCCCGTTCCTGTTCCAAGACGTAGGGCGGATTGCTAACGATGAGGTCGTAGCGGCGACCGCCTTCCCACTGACAGGTAAGCATGTCTTGCAAGCGGAAATCAACGTTGGCATGGAGTTGCTCAGCATTGTGCATCGCCACTTCCAATGCCTCCAGCGACACGTCCCATGCCTCTACCTGGGCTTCTGAAAGCGACAAGGCGAGGGAGATGGCGATACATCCGCTGCCAGTGCCTACATCGAGTACCGAAGCCCCTGCTTCCGTCTCCTCAATGATGCGCTGCACCAGTTCTTCAGTTTCAGGACGGGGAATCAAGACGGCGGGCGTCACTAAAAAGCGGCGGGAAAGGAACCACGTAAAGCCCTGCACGTACTGGATAGGCTCGAAACACAACAGTCGCCTGAGAATGCTTTGCAGTTTTTCTTCCTGATTCGCTGATAATTCTATATCTTTGCAGAGAAAATAGTCGGCTTGCGACTGTCCCAGCATCTCCGTACAGACAATACGTGAAAGTGCAGCAGCCTCACGGGGTTCGTAGGCTGTGCCCAAAGTACGACGGATGTATGCGGGATTAGTGGCCATATTTTCAAAGTTTGGGTGCGAAGTTAATGCATTTTGAGTGAAAATGGATACGAAAGTGGAAGAAAAATACATGCGACGCTGCATAGAGTTGGCGCGCAACGGCATTGGGGGCGCTGCCCCCAATCCGATGGTGGGCGCAGTGATCGTTGCTGATGGACGCATCATCGGGGAAGGGTATCATGCGCATTGCGGAGAGGCTCATGCCGAGGTGAATGCCGTGAATGCCGTGAATCCAGAGGACAGGCATCTGCTGAAGCAAGCCACCATCTATGTGAGTCTGGAGCCTTGTGCGCACTATGGCAAGACCCCTCCTTGTGCCGACCTGATCATTCGGGAGCAGATACCGCGCATCGTGGTGGGGTGCCAGGATTCGTTTGACAAAGTAGATGGCAAGGGTATCCGCAAGTTGCGTGAGGCTGGGCGTGAGGTCATTGTGGGGGTACTGGAGGAAGAATGTCGTGCCCTAAACAAGCGTTTCTTCACCATGCAGGAGAAGCATCGGCCTTTCATCACGCTGAAATGGGCTCAGAGTGCCGATGGCTTCATCGACCGCAAGCGCTCAGATGGGGAGCCCGTGAAGCTTTCTTCCCCTCGTTCGCTTATCTCTGTACACAAGCTCAGGGCGGAGCACATGGCCATCATGGTGGGAAGGCGTACGGCCCTGCTGGATAACCCTACGCTGAACGTGCGCCACTGGACAGGGAAGAACCCTGTGCGCGTAGTACTGGACCGTATGCTGAGTCTGCCATCCAACTTAAATCTGTTCGATGGGAGCATCCGCACGCTGGTGTTCACGGAGAAGGAGAAAGCGACAAGGCCCAACGTGGAGTATTGTCCCATCGATTTCAGTCAAAACGTGTTGCCCCAAGTGCTGGAGAAGCTCTATCAGGAGCAGTTGCAATCTTTGTTGGTGGAAGGTGGAAGCAGGTTGCTCCAGTCCTTTATCGATGCCAACCTGTGGGATGAGATTCACATCGAACAATGCCCCGTGCAACTGGGTGACGGGGTGCATGCACCGTCAGTAAGTCTGGAAAAACCATACAAAGAAGTCTTAAAATGGGGCAGAAAGTACCTTATTATTTATAATTTTGTATAAAACTTGCTTACAAAACGTCCTATAACAAAATACTTTCTTATCTTTGCGGGCGAAAAATGACTGTCGGAATGAGAAACAAGTTTTTGTACACTATATGGAGCTTGATGCTCTTCACCATCATACTGAGTTCATGCATCAAAGGAGAGAATGAGGAATATGAATACGGTACCGATGCGTCTGTCCGTGCTTTCAGCATAGACACCATCTATGGAAAGAAATACAAGTTCAGCATCGACATGCTGAACAACCGTATCTATAATGCGGACTCCCTGCCTTATCTCTCGGATACCTTGCTGCATCATTTCGCCATCGACACGTTTACCGTGAAGGGGTATGTCTTTACGGGGGACACCATCCTGCGTACCCCTGCCTATACCGACCTGACCAAAGCCATGAATGGTAGGGATGGCATCATGTTCACGGTCTTTGCAGCAGATGGACAGACCTCGAAGAACTACCGTCTGGATGTGCGTGTACACTTGCAGGATCCTGATTCCCTGACTTGGGGTCAGCTTAAAGACGTTCCTCAAGGATTTGCCACAGCGGCGTTGGGGGATAACTACAAGGTGGTGTCGAACGACAAGGAGGTACTGATTTTCAGTGGCAATGAGCAATGTGTGTATCATGCAGCCTTGGGTAATGGGACGGGGTACACCTGGAGCAAGGACAACCTTAACGGGGTGCCTGAGAATGTGACATGGAGCACGGCCTTACACTTTGGAGGTAAATTCTATGTGAATACAGACAATGGTGAGGTGTATAGCAGTGAGGAAGGTGTAAACTGGACAAAGTCGGAAGCTCTAAGTGGCCAGGTGAAGACGCTGTTGGTGGGCATGACGAAACAACTGCTTGCCATTCAGACCATCGACGGGAAGGATTATTTCTGCCACACGGAAGCGGAGGATGTGGCCTGGAGCACAGGCACGGAGGTTCCTGCAGGTTTCCCTACGGAGCAGATACAATCTACCCTCACTATCACTTCCACGGGTGTGGAGAAAGCCACTATCACAGGCATGCCTCTGACGCATGAGGATGAGGTAGTGCCCTGGTTTACCTTTGAGGGCAACGAATGGGCAGCGCTGGATACTGAGACGATGGCGTGTCCTGCCATGGGTCACCCCACGATCTTCAGCTTAGACAAGACGTTCTTTATCTTTGGCAACAATTTTGAGGATATGTACTACTCACCTAGTGCACTGACGTGGGGCAAGGTTACCCGAAGGGTTCTTCTGCCTGAAGCACTGAAGGGCAAGGCGAACTACAGTAGCACGATGGACAAAGATAAATTCATTTGGATAGTCATCAGCGAAAACGGCAACAACCAGCTGTGGAGGGGACGACTGAACAGATATGGCTTCAAACGCTAAAAAGAAAAAGAAAAAGAAAATGGGAGATACTTGTAACATCGACTTGGAACGCATCCCTGCGCACATCGCCATTATCATGGACGGCAACGGGCGTTGGGCTAAGCAACAGGGGAAACCGCGCAGCTTCGGGCATCAGGCAGGGGCACAGACTGTCCATGTCATTGCTGAAGAAGCAGCACGTCTGGGTGTGAAGTACCTCACCCTATATACCTTCTCTACGGAGAACTGGAACAGACCCGAAGCGGAAGTCACCGCCCTGATGAAACTGCTGTTCGACCAGATTGAAGAGGAGACCTTCATGAAGAACAACATCAGATTCCGTATCATCGGTGAGGAAGAACGCCTGCCTGAAAAGGTGCAGGAACGACTGAACCTGTGCATCGAGCATACGGCAGGCAATACGGGGATGACCATGATACTGGCACTGAGCTATTCCTCACGTTGGGAACTGACGGAGGCTGCGCGACAGATTGCCGTGGAGGTGAAGGAAGGGAAACTGGATGTTCAGGACATCAGCGCAGAGACGGTGGAAAAGCATTTGAGTACAAGCTTTATGCCCGATCCTGACCTGCTGATCCGTACGGGTGGCGAAGTGAGATTAAGCAACTACCTGCTGTGGCAATGCGCCTATTCAGAGTTGTACTTCTGCGACACCTTCTGGCCCGACTTCAAGGAAGCGGAGTTGCGCAAAGCCATAGCGTACTACCAGCAAAGGGAACGACGCTTCGGGAAGACCAGTGAGCAGGTGATGGGGTAGAGTTTAGAGCTTAGAGTTTTTTGAGTTTAGAGATTTATTTTAAAAGATGCGATATCGATTACTGACCATATTCATGGCATTGTGGGGGATGGCGAACTTCTCTCCTACCCTCTATGCCCAGAATCCAACTGAGCCCGAAGGGGAAACTCCGGTAGTGCTGTATAACGCACAGCCTAAGAAATACGTTATTGCAGGCATTGAGGTGCATGGGGCCGACACGTATGATGATAATGTGGTCCTGGCTATCTCTGGTCTGGGTGTGGGACAAACAGTTACCATCCCTGGTGATGACATCACGGATGCGGCTAAGCGTTATTGGAGGCATGGCCTTTTCTCTGACGTGAGCATTCAGATGGACAGGGCGACGCAAGACAGCGTATGGCTTTCCATCTATTTGCAACTGCGTCCGCGTGCTTCGGAAGTCAGGATCGTAGGTGCGAAGAAGTCGGAACGCGATGAACTGCAAACCCGCATCGGTATGATCAAGGGTGGACAGGTAACGCCAAACACCATCGACCGTGCTACCACCATCATCAAGCGTTATTACGATGAGAAGGGTTTCAAGAACGCGGAGGTGGAAGTGATGCAGATAGATGATCCTACACAGGAAAATCAGGTTATCGTACAGGTAAACATCGACAAGAAAGATAAGATTAAAGTCAACCAGATTACTTTCGAAGGTAATGAGGCCATCACTTCCAAGAAGTTGAAGCGTGTGATGAAGAAGACCAATGAGAAGAATAAGTTGGTCAATATTTTCCGTACTAAAAAGTTCACGGATGAGAACTACGAGGCTGACAAGCAGTTGATTATCGACAAGTACAATGAGTTGGGTTACCGTGATGCCGTGATCGTAGAAGACAGCGTTACGCCTTTCGATGAAAGTACCGTGAATGTCTTCGTGCATGTGGATGAAGGTCAGAAGTATTACCTGCGCAACATCACTTGGGTGGGTAACACCGTTTATCCGACAGCACAACTGGAAAGCCTGCTCCGCATGAAACGCGGTGATGTATATAATCAGAAACTGCTCGATGAACGTCTGTCAACGGACGATGATGCCATCGGTAACCTCTACTACAACAATGGTTACCTGTTCTACTCCCTCGACCCTGTGGAAGTGAACATCGAAGGGGATTCCATCGACTTGGAGATGCGCATCATAGAAGGACAACAGGCTACTATCAACAAGATTATCATCAGTGGTAACGACCGTGTCTATGAGAATGTGGTGCGTCGTGACCTCTTGGTACGTCCAGGTGATTTATTCAATCGTGAGTACCTGATACAGACCATGCGTCGATTGATGCAGATGGGACACTTCGATCCTGAACAGATTCAGCCTAACCCTGTGCCTCATCCAGAAGATGGAACGGTGGACATCGAGTTGCCATTGGTATCGAAAGCCAATGACCAGATAGAGCTTTCAGCTGGTTGGGGACAAACGGGTGTCATCGGACGTATGAGTCTGAAGTTTACCAACTTCTCTATGGCCAACTTGCTGCATCCAGGGAAAAACCATCGAGGCATCATGCCACAAGGCGATGGACAGACCCTTACCTTGAGTGCGCAGACCAATGCGAAGTATTACCAATCTTACAGTATCTCCTTCGCTGATCCTTGGTTTGGTGGCAAGCGACCTAACACGTTGCAGCTCTCTGCCTTCTACTCTGTACAGACTGATATCAGTAGCCGCTACTATAGTTCGGCATACATGAACAACTATATGAACAGCATGATGTACGGAGGTATGTATGGCGGCATGTATGGCGGTTATGGCATGTACAACAATGCCTATATGAATATGGAGAATTATTACGATCCTGATAAATACGTGAAGATGTTTGGTTTCTCCGCCATGTTTGGTAAGCGCCTTACCTGGCCTGATGATTACTTCCAGGCATCAGCAGAGCTTTCATACCAGCGCTACATGTTGAGTGAGTGGTACTACTTCCCTGTGACTGATGGTAACTGTAACAACTTGAGCTTGGCATTAACCATAGGACGTTATAACACCGACAGTCAGATCTATCCACGTTCAGGTTCTGAGTTCTCTTTCTCTGCCGAATTTACCCCTCCATACTCTTCATGGAACGGTGTGGACTACAGCAAGTATAATCTGGCTAACCAAGACGATGTGAACCGTATGCACAAGTGGGTGGAGTACCACAAGTGGAAGTTTAAGTCCAAGGTATTCATCCCATTGCTCGACCAATATAATGTGAAGCGTACGCCTGTAATCATGGCACGTGCTGATTTTGGTTTGATTGGACATTATAATAGATATAAGAAGACTCCGTTTGGAACCTTCGATGTGGGTGGTGACGGTATGACGGGCTACTCTTACTACGCTACGGAAAACATCGCCCTGCGTGGTTATGAGAACAGCTCACTGACCTATGCACGCAGTGATGCTGGTTATGCCTACTCCCGTATGGTACTTGAACTGCGTTACCCGCTGATGCTGGAAACCTCTACCAGTATTTATGCATTGGCCTTCATCGAGGGTGGTAATGCCTGGCATGAGGTAAGCGACTTCAATCCTTTCGACTTGAAGCGTTCTGCGGGTGTGGGTGTGCGTATCTTCTTGCCTATGATCGGTATGATGGGTATCGACTGGGCGTATGGATTTGATTCTGTTAGAGGCAATAAAGAATATGGTGGAAGCAACTTCCACTTTATGCTTGGTCAAGAATTTTAATAACACTAAATCGAGAGAGACATGAAAAAGATTGTAACCTTTATGATTCTGTTGTGCACAGTAGCATTTGGTGCACATGCTCAGCGTTTCGCTTTCATCGACATGGAATACATTTCACAGAATATTCCAGAATATCAGACGGCTACTGACCAACTCCAGAAACTTTCTGAGCAATATCAGAGCGAGGTGGAGAAAATCAACAATGAAGCGAAAACCTTGTACGAAAACTATCAGAAAGCCACTGGCCTTTCCGATGCCGTGAAGCGTCAGCGTGAAGATGCCATCGTGGCTAAAGAGAAAGAAGCTGTAGAACTGCGTCAGAAATACTTCGGTCAGGATGGCGAGATGATGAAGAAGCAGCAAGAACTGTTGGAACCCCTGCAGGATGAAATCTATCAGGCTGTGAAATCCATTGCCCAGCGCAAGGGATATGCTGCTGTGATCGACCGTGCTTCGGCCTCCAGCATCATCTTTGCACAACCAAGTATCGATATCAGTGAAGAGGTTTTACAGGAATTAGGTATTGAAATTAAATAAAAGATTGTATCTTTGCGCAGTATTTTGCGCTAGTCGCTTATTATATATAAGGAATAACTCAAATTAATAATAAAAACTATGCTTAAGAAATTTGCTATCGCCATAGTGATGTTTGTTCTCCCTCTGGGGGCTATGGCACAATCAAAGTTGGCTCACATGAACTCTCAGGAGATTATCGTGGAGATGCAGGAGTACAAGGATGCTGTTGCTACCCTGGAGAGCAGACAGAAGGGCTATCAGGATGAATTGACACGCATTCAGGAAGAGTTGCAGAAAAAGTATAATGAATATGTAGCTCAGGCAGACTCACTGCCACGCAACATCGCTGAGCGTCGTGAGAAGGAAATCAATGATATGAACCAGCGTTTCCAGGAGTTCCAGCAGGAAGCTTCTCAGGCTATGCAGCAGGCTCAGCAGGATGTGATGAACCCTATTCTGCAGAAGGTTAGCGATGCTGTACAGGTCGTTGGTAAGGCTGATGGTTATACCTATGTCATCGATTTGGCCAACAGTTCCGTGACCTATGTAGGTACCGATGCTGTTGACATCACAGCCAAGATCAAGGCACAGTTGGGTATTAAATAAAGCCTATGTGTAAGAGACTCACATTCGCCCTATGGATGCTTCTTCTCCCCGTAGTGGGAGCATTAGCACAGAGCAGGTTTGCGCACCTTAACTCACAGAATATAATCTCTGAGATGCGAGAGTATAAGGTTGCAACTGCTACCTTGGCTGATATGCAGAAGAAGTACCAGGACGAGCTGAATCGCACGAAGGAAGATTTCAACAAGAAGTACCAAGAATACTTGGCACAAGCCGAGGGTCTGCCTCGCAACATTGCGGAGCGTCGCCAGAAGGAGCTGCAAGACTTGGCACAGCGTCAGGAGCAGTTCCAGCAAGAGGCTTATGAATCACTTCAGAAAGCCAGGGAAGAGGCGTTGGCACCTATCTTGCAAAAGGTTAACGATGCCATCAAGGCAGTGGGCGAAGCTGGGGGGTACATCTACATCTTCGATTTGAGTAACACCCCTATTCCTTATGTAGGAAGCGAAAGTGAGGACATTACCGATAAGGTAAAAGCACAACTGGGAATCTGATGATTTAGCCTAAATTTATGCTTAAATATTATAAAAGGTGTGGGCAATGGCCTACACCTTTTATATTTTTTATAAATTTGCACAAGATAACAAATGTAAGTAAAGATGAAACAGCAGTTATCCAGTGCACCTGGCCCTATCGGAGTATTCGACTCTGGTTATGGCGGTCTCACCATCCTGAGTAAAATCAGGGAGGTATTGCCCCAGTATGACTATGTCTATCTGGGCGACAATGCCCGTGCACCTTACGGTTCACGCTCTTTCGAAGTGGTGTATGAGTTTACGTTGCAAGCCGTATGTAAGCTCTTCGAGATGGGATGCCATCTGGTGGTCTTAGGCTGTAACACTGCCTCTGCAAAGGCTTTGCGCAGCATTCAACAGAACAACCTCCCTCATATCGATCCCCATCGCCGTGTGTTAGGCGTGATTCGTCCCACGGTGGAAGCCATCGACAGTTTGACACAAAGTCGCCATGTGGGTGTGCTGGGAACCCCAGGGACCATCAAGTCGGAATCTTATCCATTGGAAATTCATAAGCTGTTTCCTGACATTCAGGTAGAGGGGCATGCCTGTGCCCTGTGGGCAGCCCTTGTGGAAGCTGGGGAAGCCGACAGTGAGGGCACGGACTACTTCATTCAGAAAGATATCAATGCCCTTTTGGCAAAGGACAGTGAAATAGACACCATCATCTTAGGATGTACCCACTACCCTATCCTGCTGCCCAAAATCAGGAAATACGTTCCTGAAGGCATCAAGATCTTAGCACAAGGGAATCTGGTGGGCGAAAGTCTCAAAGATTACTTGCAGCGCCATCCTGAGATGAATGCCAAGTGCACCAAAGGTGGCACATGTACTTATTTCACCACGGAAGCAGAAGAGAAGTTCGCAGAATCAGCAGCAACTTTCCTCAGTGAAAAGGTGGAAGTGAACCACATAGAGTTAGGGAATAATCAAACCATTTGCTATATGGATACAAAGAAAGAGAAAAGTCGCACCGTGGAGGTGTTTCAAGGCACCGCATGGGAAGCAGAGTTAGTGAAAGGGCTGCTTGAGAGCAATGGTATAGCCTGTATGACAAGAATGGGTGCTGCTGGTGCTTATTCCCTGACCATAGGCAATGACTACAGCGTGTGGGTTTTTGAGGAGGATAAGGCGCAAGCATTGGAAATCATAAACAACCGAACAGATATTGATGAGAAAAACCTGGAATAGAATCATCGTAAAGATAGGCAGTAACGTACTGAGTCGTAAAGACGGGACATTGGATGTGACCCGTATGTCTGCCATCGTTGACCAAATTGCAGAACTGCGTAAAGCTGGTTTAGAGGTAATTGTGGTCAGTTCTGGCGCTGTGGCCTCAGGACGCAGTGAGGTGCATCCCATCAAGAAGCTCGACAGTGTGGAGCAGCGGCAATTATTCTCTGCCGTGGGACAAGCCAAGCTTATGGGGCGCTACTATCAGCTTTTCGGTGATCATGACATTACCGTGGGGCAGGTTCTGACCACCAAGGAGGACTTTGCGACGCGCCGTCTTTACCTTAATCAGAAGAGTTGCATGAACGTGATGTTGAGCAATGGCGTGATCCCCATCGTGAATGAGAACGACACGGTTTCTGTGACGGAGTTGATGTTCACGGATAACGATGAACTCAGCGGCCTCATCGCTACGATGATGGATGCGCAAGCACTTATTATCCTTAGCAACATTGATGGCATCTACGATGGTAATCCTAATGAACCAAATGCGAAAGTCATTCAGGAAATTGCGGCTAATGACGACCTTACCGCCTATATTCAGACTACGAAATCGAACTTTGGGCGTGGGGGTATGCTTACCAAGACACGCATCGCACGGAAAGTGGCGGATGAAGGCATTGAAGTCATCATCGCCAATGGGAAACGGGAGAATATCCTCGTGGATCTTTTCCTTCATCCTGAGGACACACTCTGCACGCGCTTCATCCCTTCAGATGCGCCTATCTCTGGAGTCAAGAAATGGATTGCGCATAGCGAGGATTTTGCTAAAGGGGAAATACATATCAATCGAGATGCGGCCTTGAAACTTACTTCTGAAGAGGCTGTGAGCCTATTGATGGTAGGTATCACTGCTGTAGAAGGAGATTTTGAGAAAGACGACATCGTGCGTATCATTGATGCTGATGGACAATTTATCGGTGTGGGGCGTGCCAATTATGCTTCCAAGGATGCCAAGTTGCAAATAGGAAAGCATGGAGGAAAGCCCATGGTGCACTATGACTACTTATATATTGAGAATTAAAAATTGAAATTATGGACCTGACAAATACATTCAAAAGTGTGCGTGAAGCCAGCCGTAAGTTGCTGAAACTCGACACAGAGACAATTAACCAAGTATTATTGGCTGTGGCAGATGCTGCGGAAGCTAATGCTGACTACATTTTGGCAGAGAATCAGAAGGACCTTGACCGTATGGAACCAAGCAATCCGCTTTATGACCGTTTAAAACTGACAAAGGAGCGCTTGACTGCCATTGCTGCTGATACGCGCAACGTGGTTTCTCTGCCCTCACCTTTAGGAAAGGTACTGAAAGAAACGGTGCGTCCCAATGGGCTGATTATCCGTAAAGTCAGTTTCCCTTTCGGTGTGGTTGGTGTGATTTACGAGGCTCGTCCCAATGTGACTTTCGACGTGTTTTCCCTCTGTTTCAAAAGTGGCAATGCTGTATTACTGAAAGGTGGTAGCAATGCCCATGCCACTAACCTCGCCATTGTAGATGTACTTCATGGCGTACTGAAGCGTTTTGGCATCGATACCCATGCCGTAGAGTTACTGCCTGCAAGTCATGATGCTACTGCAGAGATGCTGCAAGCTGTAGGGATGGTTGACGTGATTATCCCACGTGGCAGCAGTCGCCTCATCCAGTTCGTGCGTGAGAACGCCAAAGTGCCTGTGATAGAGACAGGAGCTGGCATCTGCCATACCTACTTCGATGCAGAAGGCGATTTAGAGAAAGGAAAGGCCATCATCCATAACGCCAAGACACGCAGAGTCACTGTATGCAATGCCATGGATTGTCTGTTGCTGCATGAAAGTCGCCTCTCTGATCTACCTGCCTTATGTGCGCCTTTGGCAGCTGAGCATGTGATACTCTTCGCAGATGCACCTGCTCTTGAAGCATTGAAGAAGAGTTATCCTTCCGACTTGCTTTATCCTGCTACTCCAGAAAGTTATGGCACTGAGTTCTTGGATTACAAGATGGCCATTAAGACGGTATCTGGACTTCAGGAAGCTATAGAGCATATCAATGGCATAGGTTCTGGACACAGTGAGAGCATCGTTACAGAGAACAAAGCCCACGGACAGCAATTCTGTCGTGACATTGATGCTGCGTGCGTCTATGTGAATGCACCGACCTCATTCAGTGACGGTGCCCAGTTTGGTTTGGGTGCAGAGGTCGGAATCAGTACCCAGAAGATGCATCCTCGCGGTCCTATGGGCTTGGAAGAAATCACTACTTACAAGTGGTTGATCGAAGGCAACGGGCAGACAAGAAATCCGTAAATAGTTTATGGGTTTCTGATTTAAAAATTAAAAGATTAAAACATTAAAAAATGAATAGATTTCTAAACGTCAGTGATATCGGCAACCTGCATGATGCTATTCAGGAAGCCTTAGAGATAAAGAACGACCGTTTTAAGTTTGTAGAACTGGGACGCAACAAGACGCTGTTGATGGTTTTCTTCAACAGTAGTCTGCGCACGCGCCTAAGCACCCAGAAAGCGGCACTGAACCTGGGTATGAACGTCATTGTACTTGATGTGAACCAAGGGGCTTGGAAACTGGAAACCGAGCGTGGCGTGATTATGGATGGCGACAAGTCTGAGCATCTTTTGGAGGCCATCCCTGTGATGGGCTGCTATTGCGACATCATCGGTGTACGTTCCTTTGCAGGATTGAAAGACCGTGATTACGACTATGCGGAAACAATCTATCACCAATTCCTGCAATACAGTGGTAAACCTGTCTTTGCGATGGAAACTGCCACAGTGCACCCACTTCAGGCATTTGCCGACCTTATCACCATAGAGGAACACAAGGAAGTGAAACGTCCGAAGGTGGTGCTTACATGGGCTCCTCATCCCAGATCTCTGCCTCAAGCAGTGCCTAACTCCTTTGCTGAATGGATGAATGCGGCCGATGTGGATCTCGTAATCACACATCCTAAAGGTTATGAACTGGATCCTAAATTCGTGGGAGATGCTGTGGTGGAATACGACCAGCGCAAAGCCCTTGAAGGGGCCGACTTCGTTTATGCCAAGAACTGGAGTTGCCCAGGTGTGACCTCTCCTGCTAATTATGGACAGATTTTAAGCAAGGATATGGGTTGGACCATTGATACGGAACACATGTCATTGACCAATAATGCCCAATTCATGCACTGTTTGCCTGTACGCCGTAACATGATAGTAACGGATGATGTGATAGAAAGTCCACGCTCCCTTGTCATTCCTGAAGCAGCCAATCGTGAGATATCTGCGACTGTGGTCATCAAGCGAATGCTGGAAAGCTTATAAGATTGAGAATTGAGGATTTTAATGTAAGAACTATGAAAAAGATCATTCATTTCCTGACACGCATTTCAAGCATCAAAAGGATGTTTCTTCGAATGGCATCTCCCATTCTCAATTCTCAATTCTCAATTCTCAATTTAATTATAATACTTCTTTCCCTTCTACCCCTATGTGCCTCTGCACAGCAATTGGAGTGGAATGTCTCTGCCTTGGGTTTTTTCGACAACTCGGAAGGCGACCATACCTATCGTCGTACTCAGACCTATGCTGGTATGAGTATAAATCCAGAAGTTGGTATCAGTTGGAACAACGGGCAGCATGCCATCATGGGAGGAGCCAATGTCATCACACGTTGGGGTGATAACGCGAAAGCCATCAAAGCAAAGCCTCTAGCCTATTATCAATATAAAAGTCCACGCTTCAACTTCCTCTTAGGCAACTATGACCGTGACAAACTTTTAGGAGAATACCCTGAATACCTTTTGGCAGATACCATACGCTATTATCGTCCCGTCATTCAAGGCATGGCATGGCAATATCAGGGAGAACATGGCTATTTCGAGGCCTTTTTAGATTGGACCAGTGCCATCAGTAAGAAAGACCGCGAACAGTTCATGGCAGGTATAAGCACGAAGTTTCACTTTCAGCATTTCCTATTAGGAGCTGAAGGTTACTACTATCATTATGCTTTGGAATATAACAGTTCTGAGGATGAGCACATTCACGACTATCTCATCGCACATCCTTATATAGGATTTAGTTACTCGAAGCCTGCCTTTCTGGATAGTTTAGAATTGAAGGCTGGCATTCTCACAGCATTCGATCGTGAGCGTGGCTTGGAGAAAGCCAGTCACACCCCCATCGGATTCCTTGGTGAATTATATGCTGCATGGAAAAGGCTACAATTCAAAGAGACCATCTATGCGGGGGGCAATATGCAACATTTCGGTAATGCCCACTTTGGTCAATACTATTGGGGAGACACTTACACACAGGCGCCCTTTTATAGTCGTACAGACTTAAACTATCGTTTTATCAGCAACAACTTTGCAAATGTCTATGCGGGAGTCATCGTGAATGCTACCCGCCATGGCATCAATCACCATCAGGTAATTACCTTACGACTTAATCTTGGAAGCAAGAAATGAGAAGGTAAACGCTCACTGTTATTTCACTACTGGCATACCTGCATCTACCCAAGAATTGTAGCCTTTCTCTAAGTTGTAGATGGTCTTAAAGCCTTTCTTAACCAAAATATCAGCTGCTGTGAGGCTGCGACGGCCACCACGGCAATAAACAGCTACAGGTTGATCCTTTACCAGCATCTCATCCACCAAGTCGCTGAAGGTATCGGCCTGCACATCGATCATCGTAAAACCTTTAATATGACCCTCTGCATACTCTTCTGGAGTACGAACATCAAGCAACTGCACGGCATCATCCTGAATAATCTGTGCAAACTCCTCCACACCTACGGTCTTGATGGCTGGCTCTGACTGACAAGAAAAAAGACTTACTAATGAAAGCACGAAAGCTGTGAAAATAGTTCTCATATCAATTACTTGTTATTGGTTATAATAAAATTCATAAAGGACTGGGCCTTCCTCATAGGTATTCACACAGAAATGAACGGTATGCTGAGGATAGGCTTCCTGATAAGAAGCCAATGGCAAGGAAGCATAAACATAATCAGTAAAAGCCTGCATGTCTGCGGATGCATCATGATAGAGTGAGATCCAGATATCTGCAGGTCCATCAGGTGTAGATTGACTTATGCTATCCTGCACAAAGCCGAAATGGTGCTTCTTATCACCATGGAGCAGTGCCAAACGCATATTCAGGTAATGAGGCGTTTTCCAAATGCTAACCACCTGCACAGGATCTGTACGCAGAGAGTCGGGATGAGGTAGCACACGAGGCTTGGAAGAAACAACATCTTTAGCCGTATAAAGGTGAACTCCACTACCTTTCAACTCAAAATAGCCCAAACAACGATAAGCAGAATCGGGAGTTCCTGTATAATCCGACTCGTTTTCCAAGACAGCGAAACGCTTACCATCGTCTGTTTCAATCGTTGAAATGGTACTATCGGACGCTGTATATGCCACAAAGAAATCTTGTACGGCTGAGGGGAAATGATAATCATCTTCTGTACAAGCCCCTAAAAGAGCCATGAAACAGAACAGAATCACACCTAAATTCAGCAACGTACGCATGATAATCATTCCTCCAAAGCAGCCAGATGGTTTATCAACGGATTGGCATACATCTGCAACATCTTCTCACGCAAGAATGGAACATCTTTACATGGAAGTTCTATCCTCTGAAGTTGCATTTCCAGATAATCGACAAAACGCTTAAAATCCTCAGAGGTATATTCATCTATAAAACGACGTTCTCCATGAATCAAATCGTATGCCACATAGTTATTTGGATAGATTCGATACCCCGCATGGATACGACGGTCGATTAAAGCTGAAATCTTAGAGAACAGTTCCTGTTTGGATAATGTAGCATCTATATGGTCTAACTCTTCATTTATACACCCATTGGCCTGAAAATGCACTCTACCCTTCATTCCAAAAATACCCGTCTGCATATTCTTCAAATCATCGGCAGTGCTTTTCTTATAGTTAGCATTATCACGCTTCTGCTGAAATTCCTGCGCCTTCAGGTAGTCACAAGGGTCGTATTCATAGGAAATAGAAAGAGGTTGGAGATTCATCTGCTTCAAACGTTCGACGATACTCCCTTCTCCTCCCATGACCAACATCTTCAGGATACTGTCTTGTGTACGGTCATCGGAATCCTTGGCCCTCCCTTCACGTTGTGCAATCCATATCGACTGATGCTTTTCACTGATAGCATAGTGCATATAGCGCGACATGCGGGCAGAGGATAACAACATTTGGCGCATAGTAAGTGCGCGTTGGACAATAAATGACTTATTGATACGCACCAGTTTCTTAATCCATGGGAAGATCAACAGATTGTCGCCAATGGCAATCTCTGGAGTATCACCACCAGCTTCTACCAGAAGCAGCGAAAGGAAACCACTGTCGAGCACAATGTCTCGATGATTGGATATGTAAGTATAACAACCCTGTGGATCAGCATTGTTCATGGTCACACCTTCAGTACAACGCTTGATCAAGTCTTTCAAGAACGGATAAACAAACGTCTTCTGGAAGTCCAGCTTCGTACGACAACTACGCATACGAGCAGCCAAAGCCTCAAAAGGAACGCCTGGCATTACATAGGCAGTTACCTGACGAAAAGCAGGATCAGCGATGAGTTCCTCATAGATTTCAGGAAGCTCCTCATCGTGGTAGGGGCGAATCTCATCAAACTCAGTACTCATGGTTAAAACTTATTTTCTATGATATCTGTCATTACATCTTTTATGTCAAGTCCAGCTGCCCGAACCTGTTGTGGGATGAAGCTGGTGGCAGTCATACCTGGTGTGGTATTCACTTCCAGCATGTTAATCTTCTCACCAGCCGTGATGATATAATCTATGCGAATGATTCCCTGTGCCCCTAAGATATCATAGATGGCAGAGGTAAGTTGCTGTACACGATCGCGCAGAGAATCTGGGATACGGGCAGGAGTAATCTCATCCACTGCACCATTATATTTGGCATCATAATCGAAGTACTCATTATGGGTCACAACCTCTGTGATAGGAAGTACCACCTGCTTTGTCTTTGTCTTATAGCAACCGCAAGTGATTTCAGTACCTTGTAAAAACGATTCAATCATCACTTCTTGGGCCTCCTCGAATGCCTTCTTGATAGCAGGTTGTATCTGAGAGACCTCTTTTACCTTGGTCACTCCAAAGCTGGAACCACCTAAACTAGGTTTGATAAAACAAGGCAGACCTATATGCTCCACTACCTGTTCGTCTGTAATTGTCTGTCCCTTCTTCAACAATAAGGAATCTGCCACAGTAACACCAAATGCTTTAAGGTATTGGTTACAAGCAAACTTATCATAGGTAAGTGAAGCTGCTAAAACACCACAGCAGGAATACGGGATATGGAGCATATCAAAATAGCCCTGAAGGTGTCCATCCTCCCCAGGAGTACCATGGATGGTGATATATGCAAAGTCGAATGTTATCTTCGTTCCATCTTTTATAAAGCTGAAGTCATTGCGATCTATAGGTGCTGTGGTATCATCTTGTAATTGCACATGCCAATCCATGCCATGCATCAAGACGATATAAAGTTCATAGACATCTTTGTCAATAAAAGAATAGATGCCTTTCGCACTTCGCAAAGATACTTCATACTCAGAGGTATCGCCCCCTGCCACAATAGCTATTCTACGTTTCATTGTAATTCACTTTTATAATAATTTCTCCACTTGTCCAAGAGAGCCGTCATGTCTTCTGGCAATTCAGAGGTGAAATACATCTCTTCACCCGTGACGGGATGAATAAATCCCAATGTCATGGCATGCAATGCCTGCCGTGGGCAAATCTCAAAACAGTTGTTTATAAATTGTTTATATTTTGTTGTCCTATTTCCTCTTAATACTTCCTGACCACCGTAACGCTCATCATTGAAAAGCACATGCCCTATATGTTTCATGTGTACTCTTATCTGATGGGTACGACCAGTTTCCAGAATGCATTCCACCAATGTGACATAGCCAAAACGTTCCAACACCCGATAATGGGTCACAGCATGTTTGCCTTCGCCATCAGGAAGTACTGTCATCTGCATCCGATCCTTAGGGTTTCGTCCGATATTACCAACGACCGTTCCCTCGTCTTCTTCAAAATTACCCCAAACCAATGCCTGATAACGTCGTTTGGTAGTTTTATTGAAGAACTGTTCCCCCAGATTTGTTTTCGCCTCTGGTGTCTTAGCAATCACCAACAAACCTGAAGTATCTTTATCAATACGGTGAACCAGTCCTACATGCGCATCATTCATATCCCAATCAGGAACATCCTTCATGTGCCACGCCACTCCATTAATTAAGGTACCTGTATAATTCCCATGTCCCGGATGCACCACCATTCCTGCGGGTTTGTTCACCACCATCAGCACATCGTCTTCATAAACGATATTCAAAGGAATGTCCTCAGGCACCACCTCATTATCATAATAAGGACGATCGAGCATTACGGTGATTACATCCAGAGGCTTAACACGGTAATTGCTTTTTACCGACCGGTCATTGGCCATGATATAGCCTGCATCCGCCGCCTTCTGGATACGATTTCGGGATACGTTTGTCAACTTGTCAAACAAGTATTTATCTACTCTGACTAAATCCTGTCCCTTATCTACAGTGACACGAAAATGTTCATAGAGTTGTACTTCCTCTGGGGAAGGCTCTATGTCATCCAGTTCCATATCATCTGCCAGTTCTTCTATCATCTCCTCAAAGAATTATCAGAACCAAGGATCATCACCACTTGAGACACTGTCCTCTACTATCTGTGGAGTTTCTATACGAAGTGTATCTACGAATTCTTCACCATCACCTGCAACAATAACCAATGAAGAACCCATAGGCACTTTCTCTCCTATCATCAGCGTTTTTCCACGATATTTAATGCCATAGACCCAGTCTTTTTCTCCACGAATAAACTGAATTGAATCGAGTTTAAATCCTGATGCCGTAATCTTCACTTGGGCCTCTCTCAAGGAACTGTTTTCCACCACATCAGGTACTGCCATCAATGGCACACTCAGAGAATTGATGGTCAGACGTATTTCTCTCCCTTTCTTTACCAGTCGATCTTCTTCAGGTGTTAATTCCAGGACCGTTCCTGCTGGTTTATCCTCCATGTAGGTTGAATCAGAAACCACGGGCACCAGATCATGGTTCTTTAGCATTAGAGAGGCTTCATTCACCCCCATACCCTTTACATTCGGCACACGCACACCTTCGCCATGGTGTGTATAAAAATCCAATCCTTTAAAAATAAAAAAGAGCATTAGTAAAATAAATACCACCATAGCGATAATATTCCACCAGAAGAACTTGTTGCTCTTGAATGAAAAGAATTCCTTAATTGTCATAACTTCAGCAAATAATAAAGTTAATCTTTACTTCGGTGCAAAGATAATGTAAAAATCCGATTAATTGAATACAAAATAAAAAAAGGATGCGCCACAAGTGACGCATCCTTCTATCTTAATCAGAAAAAGGTTAATCCTCAAATCTACGGTCGAGAATGCTGGCTCGATCTGCATCATCAAAATCAAGGACTGTACGCTTATTAGCCTGAAGACGCTCGTAGTCTTCCTTGGAATCTACGATAATCTTATCAAACTCACGCAGACCAGTACCTGCAGGAATCAGATGACCACAAATCACATTCTCCTTCATTCCTTCCAGATAATCAGACTTACCGTTGATAGCTGCTTCATTAAGCACCTTGGTAGTTTCCTGGAATGATGCAGCAGACATGAAGCTTGAGGTCTGCAATGCAGCACGGGTAATACCTTGAAGAATCTGAGTTGATGTTGCAGGAACTGCATCACGTACCTGAACCAGTTTCAAGTCACGACGTTTCAGCATACTGTTCTCATCGCGCAACTTACGGGCAGTAACAATCTGTCCTGGTTGCATATTTTGAGAATCGCCAGCATCTGTTACCACTTTCTTGCCCCAGATACGATCATTCTCATCTTGGAACTCCAGTTTGTCAACCACTTGCTGCTCAAGGAATCTGGTATCTCCTGGTTCTTCAATCTGCACCTTACGCATCATCTGACGTACAATAATCTCAAAGTGCTTATCATTGATCTTCACACCTTGCAGACGATATACGTCCTGAACTTCGTTAACGATGTATTCCTGTACAGCCGTAGGACCCTTGATTGCCAAGATATCTGCAGGCGTAATAGCACCATCAGACAGGGAGGTACCTGCACGCACATAGTCATTCTCCTGTACCAAGATCTGCTTAGACAGTGGAACCAAGTACTTCTTCACATCACCAGCCTTTGAGGTCACGATAATTTCACGATTACCGCGCTTTACTTTACCCATGGTGATCTCGCCATCGATTTCAGAAACGATGGCAGGATTTGACGGGCTACGAGCCTCAAACAACTCAGTTACACGAGGAAGACCACCAGTGATATCACCTGCCTTACTTACGGCACGTGGAATCTTAACGATTACATCACCAGCCTTCACTTGCTGTCCATCCTCAACAACCACGTGACCACCTACAGGAAGGTTGTAAGTTCTGATGACCTCACCATTCTCATCAACGATTCGGGCACCTGGAACTTTAGCTCTATCCTTAGATTCGATGATAATATATTCACGCAGACCTGTAGATTCATCAACCTCGACATTGAAAGTGACATTCTCAACAACGTCTTCCAATTCGATCTTACCAGCTGACTCCGTGATAACCACTGCATTAAATGGA
>JAGCFP010000025.1 GCA_017650045.1 Bacteroidaceae bacterium
CGATAGGCTCACCAAGTTGTCCCACGAGGTTGTCGGCCTTGCGCAGCACCACGTCGGCGATACGGGCCATGGTGGTAGGAGTGACAGTCTCCTTGCCATTCTGGAACGGAGCACGCATCTCGGCATAGTCCCAAGAGGTGCCTGTACCCTGCCAAGGAGCATTGAAGCTGTCGCTCAGACCTACGCCGATGAGCTGGTTGTAAGCGAAGAGCATCACGTCACGGGCCTTGGCAATGGCGGTGAGGTGCAACTGCTCTGCATAACGGTCCATGCTCATGTTGATACCACCTGAATCTACCCAACCGCCACCATTGCGACCTGGTGCCAGGTTCTCGAAGGAGCGCATCACGTTATAGCTCAGGTAGTTCTGCAGGTGCTGGTCGCCTGCTGGGTCACGGGTCTCGGTACCAGTCCACACACCATCGAAGATCTGTGGGCCGTATTCCAAGTTGAAGCCCAAGCCCTGGAAATGGTCGTACCAGTTAGGGTATTTGATGATGACCTTTACTTTAGGGTTCACTCTCTTGGCAGGACCAACGACCAGGTTACGGCCAGCTTCGTTCATCAGTTCCAGACGGTACTGCGTCCAACTCTTGTTGCCCTTGGCCTTGATCTCTGCTTCTGACTTACAGCTGGTGAAGAAGAAGTCGTCCAACAGGAATTCATCAAAGTGCTTGGCGGTGTGCTCTGCAATTTGCTGCACGATCTTGCGATGTTCAGGATCGGAATAGCAGAAGGTCTCGAAGTCGTTGGCTTCATTGATGGTATAGGTGATACCACCTGCTACCTCGATGCCCTGGCTCTGGAAGAACTTCTTGGCTTTCTCCAACGTCGCATCATCTACGATGAGCAGGTCGCGGTGTGTCTCCAGATAGATCTTGTCCACATCGAGCTGACTGGAGATGGTTTTCCACGTAGATTCCAACCACTGGGTGTCTTTCATCTTGTCCACCTCATAGGCACGTACATAGACTGAAACTACAAAGTTGCGATGCTTAGCCTGAATGGTAGGAAAGGCAAGCAAGCTCAGTAACAGAAAGAGACCGAGCTTCAAGAAAGTTGTTTTTCTCATAATACTGTTTTTTAGATTTGTAAGGTTATTAGTTGTTTAAAATCAAGGACAAAAATAGATACTTAAAAATTAATAAGCAAGAGAAATTTAGAGAAAATCCTCACAAATGAGGATTGCCTGAAAAAAAGACTCTGTTTACCTTTGCAACACTAAATGCATAATTGACCAAGACATGAAAAAGTTTTTAATGGTTTCTATGACGGCACTGATGCTTTCTGCGCAGGCTAACGTGATGGCTGATGAGGTGAAAACACCAGTGGATAGCGTCATTGTGAGAGATATTGAGGAGGTGGTGATCATCTCTACCCCCAAGGAGAATCAGAACCTGCGCCAACAGACGCTTTCTTCGACGTCTTTTTCTCAGACGGAAATGCGTACGAAGGGGGTGAACTCCATCAAGGGGGTCTCTGCCATGGTGCCCAACCTGTATATTCCGACGTATGGCTCGAAGCTGACAACGGCGACTTACATCCGTGGTATCGGCTCTCGCATCAATACGCCTGCTGTGGGGCTGTATGTGGATAATATCCCGTATGTGAATAAGAATGCGTTCGACTTCAACTTCTCTGACGTGGAGCGCGTGGATGTGCTGCGTGGTCCGCAGGGGACGCTGTATGGGCGCAATACGATGGGTGGTCTGATCCGCTTATTTACCCGCTCTCCGTTCGACTATCAGGGTACCGACCTCAATCTGAGTGCGGCAACGTATGGGGATTTTAAGGCTAACATCACGCACTACCATCGCATCAGTGAGCAGTTCGCTTTCTCTGGAGGCTTCTTCTACGACCGTCAGGGTGGTTTCTTCAAGAATACCTATAATAATAAAAAGGTGGACGATGGTGATGAGTTTGGAGCACGCATCCGTGCCATCTATCTGCCCAGCGCCAATACGAAGTTGGATTTCACAGTGAATTACGAGCATCTGGATCAGGGGGCTTATCCGTATCAGAATGTGGGATTGGCCTCAGGTATCACGGAGGTTCATGATATATCCAACAATAAAGGCACCATCGCCTACAACCGTATGGGTAGCTACAAGCGTAATCTGCTGAATGCGGGCTTGAATCTGGAACATCAGGCCAATGCCTTTATCTTCAGCAGCGTCACGGGCTTCCAGTTCCTTAAGGATGACATGAACATGGATCAGGATTATTCCATCGATGACATCTTCTCTTTGCAACAGAAGCAGAATGGCAAGTCGCTCTCACAGGAATTCGTGTTTAAGTCGAAACCACAGTTGAGTTGGCAGTGGACCACTGGTGTGAGTGGCTTCTATGAGTGGCTGAAGACTGATGCGCCTGTGGTGTTCTGGGAAGATGGCATCAAGTCCATCATCGAGGATCATGTGAACGATGTGTTTATCCGACTGAAGGAGCAGAACCCTCGTATGCCAAGCATGGGGCTGGATGTGACGGATAACAACTTCCTTATCGATGGATTGTTTGATACCCCAACGGCCAACCTGGCGCTGTATCACCAGAGTACGTTCAACATTGTAGGGGGGCTTTCTCTTACCGTGGGTGCCCGCTTGGAGTACGACAAGACGTGGCTTGATTATGATTCTGGCACACGACTTACGTTCGACTTCCTGATGCCCGACTTTGAGCATGTGCCTGCCATGAAGCCAATGCTCGATGGACTGAAGGGCATTGTGATCACGCCTGCTTTCGATGGGAAGTTGAACAAGGATACGTGGCAGTTGCTCCCTAAGTTCGCGCTGAAATACGACTTTAACGAAAGGAACAACGTCTATGCTTCTGTGTCTAAGGGCTATCGTGCAGGAGGGTACAACTTCCAGACATTCTCTGACTTGATTCAGAGCAAGATGTCGAGCGATATGACGAATGCCATCAACGAGAAGAGTGGCGGACGCATGGAGCAGATGGGTGGGGGTGCCTTCACGCCTCGCGAGGTGACTTACGATGTGGAGGGTACCATCGGCTATAAGCCTGAGACTTCTTGGAACTATGAAGTGGGTACGCACCTGACCAATGCGAAGCAGACGCTGCAAGCCGACTTTGCTGTGTTCTACGTACAGACAAAGGACCAGCAGATAGCGCAGTTTGCGCCTTCAGGCTTGGGACGTATGACGGTGAATAAGGATGAGAGCACCAGCTATGGCGCTGAGGCCAGCCTCAAGGCGCAGCTTACCGATGCTTTCAGTGTGAATGCCAACTATGGTTATACGTATGCCACGTTCAAGGCGGATAATGGATCACTGGGCACACTGAAGAAATATGTGCCTTTCGTGCCAAAGCATACGTTCACGGTTGGGGGTCAGTATGTGATTGCGCTGCGTGATTCTTTCCTGGATGACATTACGCTGAATGCCTATTATACGGGTCAGGGGCGCATCTACTGGACACTGGACAACCTGACGTCACAGAAGTTCTATGGGACACTGAATGGTCAGGTGGGCTTCCGCAAAGGAGGCATCAATCTGGATGTGTGGATACACAATGCCCTGGATGGCGACTATACAGCATTCTACTTCGAGAGTCGTAGCTTAGGTTTCCGTCAGCGCATCAATCCGTTACAGGTAGGTGTGAACCTGCGTTGCAGATTCTAAAAGGAACTACAAATACAACCACATATTTACAGTTTAGTTATTAATAGCTCCGCAATGCGGGCATCTCCCTTTTTCACGAAGGGGGTGTCCGCATTTGCCACATCTATAGTGGGTGGCTTTCATCAGTCGGATGGTGCGATAGAGGAAAAAGACGATGAATGCGGCTAAAAGGACATAACCGATGTAGTAACGGGTGCCATAAATGAATCCGAAGTAGCTCAGTACCAGTGCAGAGGCCAGTCCGAGGATATAGAAGAGGGCGGCATCGGCATTCAACAGGCGAAACGCTTCTGTAAGGGCAGCGATGAGTGCTATCCAGAAAAGCCAGAAACAAATCAACTGGATGGCTAAGATGAAAGGTACATCCAATGGGGAAAGGGTGGGGTTGTAATAGAAGTGCTCCCACGTTTCCGGGTAGAAGTGTTGCATGGTTTCATAGAGCGTGGCACTGAACGCCATGAGCAGACAAAGGAAGAGGGGGTAGGTACTCCCAATGTCGTGGAAGTAGATCATCTGTAGCTGTTTCTTACGGAAAGCGCGCACGATCATGGCAATGATGAAGAGAGCCAATATCACGAGGAAATAGATCACGTGCGTGTCCTTAAAGAGATGGATGGCGTTGGAGATGTCGTTCACAGGCAGAAAGTTGGGACGGATGTCTTTCAGATATACCCAGCCCTGCACCTCTTGGGAGTGTGCCAGCTTCACCAAGATGCTATCGCGTGGCATCAGGGAATCTACCTGAAATTCTGCCACTACCACACGATCGCCTGCATAAACCATATTCTCACAGTCTTGCAGAGGCAGGCAGGCCAAGTTGAACGAGTCGGCAATGACTTCAAAGTTGGTATCCAGCGTGAAGTGATAGTCGTGCAGATAAGTCAAGGAATCCCGCGTCTCTTGCGACATATCCTCTGTAAAGACAGGCTTGGGATATTCGCAGGAGATGAACGCCAATAGCAGGAGTATGGACAACAGTGCTTTTCTCATCTTTCGCCCTCCTTCATTAACGATACTTTCATCTGACAATGCTGACAGTCGAAGGTCAACTTGAAACGGCGGCCATCCATGCTTCTGAGGAACAGGGGCTCTTTCAATGTGGTATCTCGTTGCTGATACTTGGGACATCCTCCTAAGGAGTAACGGATGCAGTGACGACAAAACATGATGGTGGCGCCATC
>JAGCFP010000026.1 GCA_017650045.1 Bacteroidaceae bacterium
AGCGCTTTTCAAGTGTGCATACCATCACCACTCATCGCAAGAATATTTTCAGAAAGCTGAGGGTCAATACTGTCCATGAGGTCATTAAGTATGCCCTTCGCGCAGGATTGGTCGATACCTCTGAGTTTTACATATAATCACTTTTGCCATGAACTTTATATTCATCTCTCCCCACTTCCCTCACACCTATTGGGAATTCTGCAACCGTCTGAAACTGAACGGTGTGACGGTGCTTGGCATTGCTGATGCCCCTTATGAAAGCCTAAGTAATGAACTGAAAGATTCACTTACCGAGTATTATAAGGTAAACAATCTGGAGGACTATGACGAAGTCTATCGGGCTGTGGCATACTTTGCTTTTCGCTACGGACGGATAGATTGGATAGAGTCGAACAACGAATATTGGTTGGAACAGGATGCCCGTCTGCGTACGGATTTTCATGTGCTTACAGGCATCGACAGCTCGCGTATCAAAGGCATTAAGGAAAAGTCGGAGATGAAGAAATATTATGCCAAAGCCCATATCCCTACAGCCCGTCAGGTTCTGGCCTCCAAAGGCATTGAGGAAGTACGAGCCTTTGCCCAAAAGGCAGGCTATCCGCTGATAGCCAAACCAGACATTGGTGTAGGTGCAGGGGGTACTTATAAACTGCACGATGATAGCGAGTTGGAGGCGTTTTTTCAAGAGGTTTCTAATTATTCCAACTACGTGATTGAGGAGTTTATCACAGGTGAGATTTGCTCTTACGATGCCATCATCAACGCAGCTTATGAACCTCTGTTTGAATCGATGACTGTTTGGCCACCTTCCATCATGGACATTGTGAACAAGAAACTCGATCTTTCTTATTATATAGATAAGGAGTTGCCTTCAGACTTGCGCGAGTTGGGCAGGCGAACAGTGAAAGCCTTTGGGGTAAACAACCGTTTTGTTCACTTGGAGTTTTTCCGTCTGGATCATCAGCGCGAAGGCTTAGGAGATGTTGGCGACTTTGTAGCCCTGGAAGTAAATATGCGTCCTGCTGGTGGCTATACACCCGATATGATCAACTTTGCCCACAGCACTGACGTCTATAAGATTTGGGCAGACATGGTTGCTTTCGGACAGGCAGAGGTGAAGCAAGGTGAGCAATTCTATTGTGCTTTTGCCAGTCGAAGGGATATCTATCACTATGTGTATAGTCACGAAGAAGTGCTTGAAAAATATGGGGCACAGATGGTAATGTGCGAGCGAATGCCAGAACTTTTTTCTGCAGCTATGGGACAACAGATGTATACAGTGAAGCTGAAAACCTTGGAAGAAGTCAGAAGTTTTGTTACCTTTGTGCACCAAAAACTAGAATAGGAAAAAATGAAGGAAGAATATGTGAAGAAATACAGTCCTGCTCTCGACAGGGATATGGAGTATAAGACGTATGGAGATCAGGGACATCCCGTGTTGGTATTCCCTTCTCAGAGCGGACGGTTCTATGATTATCAAGACTTCGGTATGGTAGATGTGCTCTCCTCTTTCATTAATGAAGGTAAGATCAGGTTAGTGTGTGTAGATGGTATCGATGGGGAGACTTGGTCAGATGCCAATGGCGATGAACAAAAGCGCATCGAGCTCCATGAGCGTTGGTTCCATTACATCGTTGATGAATTGTTGCCCTCTGTTAGACATTCTGAGCAAGAGACATTTATTGCCACTGGTTGCAGCATGGGAGGCTATCATGCTGCCAATTTCTTCTTCCGTCGTCCTGATCTATTCGATACCTTACTGTCTCTGAGCGGACTTTATTATGCAGGCTTTTTCTTCCCTCACTACACGTCATCACTGGTCTATGACAATTCGCCCTACGACTTCCTTTCTAACATGCCAGCCGCTCATCCTTACTGGGAGCTCTTCAGGCAACGTCGCATCATCCTCTGTGTGGGACAAGGAGCTTGGGAAGACAATCTCTTGGAAAGCACAAGACGGATGGATGCCCTACTCAAAGAGCATCACGTCCCTGCATGGATAGATTATTGGGGGCACGATGTGAGCCACGACTGGCCCTGGTGGCGCAAGCAGATAGTTTACTTCATGGGCAAGCTCTGCTAACCTTGAAGAGTTCATCACTAAAAACGTTTTCTTTGTAGGCTTTATTCACTTTCTTTGGAAGTTCCATTCACTTGCTTTACAGGCTCCATTCACATCGTTTGGAGGCTCCATTCTCTACGTTAGTGATAAAACTGACATTAATATATATAACTATCCTATAGAAATACATTTACCTCGAGATCTGTATTTATAAGAAAAAGTTGATTTCCTAACGTCAGAAATGTCACTAATAATAATTTACTCCAAAACTCCTGATGAAACTTCGCTGTCTTCCTAATAATAAAATATGACAGCCTTCAAATGATTATAATTATCGAAAATTTGCATACAGAGCTTGGGTGTATTATCTTTGTATTGATTTACAAAAACGAATGAAAGATTGGTAAGTAGCAAACTGGAAGTTATGAATGAGAGTCAGGACCCTATGGGCAGTGCCATATACGATTACTGGAAGCATGGTAAGGCTGATGTGCTGCGTGTTTTCTCTCCGATGTTTGAGGAAGAT
>JAGCFP010000027.1 GCA_017650045.1 Bacteroidaceae bacterium
GACTTGCTGAAACAATACGATGATGAAGGGCCTTCCATCGACATGGATGAGCAGAATGCCAATAAAGACCGCATCGTGAATACCCTGCACAGCTTTGGTGTGGAAATCAGCAGCATCAAGGCCACAGTAGGTCCAACGGTGACGCTCTATGAGATTACACCTGCACAAGGAGTGCGCATCAATAAGATACGTAATCTGGAAGACGATATTGCCTTGAGCCTTTCTGCGCTGGGGGTACGTATCATTGCGCCTATTCCGGGAAAAGGTACTATCGGTATAGAGGTGCCTAACGAGAAGAAAAACATCGTGTCGGGACAGAGTGTCATTGGCAGTAAGAAGTTCCAGGAATCCAAGATGGAACTGCCTTGTGCCCTTGGAAAGACCATCAGCAATGAGGTCTTTATGGTTGATCTTGCCAAGATGCCACATGTGCTGGTAGCTGGTGCCACCGGACAGGGTAAGTCAGTGGGCCTCAATGCCATGATTACGTCATTGCTCTATAAGAAACATCCGGCAGAGCTGAAGTTCGTGCGGGTGGATCCTAAGAAATTGGAATTCAGTATCTACTCAGCCATCGAGAACCATTTCCTCGCAGAGCTGCCCGATAGTACCGAACCAATTGTGACGGATGTGACCAAGGTGGTACAGACCCTGAACTCTGTGTGCAAGGAGATGGATACGCGTTACGACCTTATGAAACTGGCGGGTGTGCGCAACATTAAGGAATATAATGAGAAATTTATCAACCGTCGCTTGAATCCTGAGAAGGGACATCGCTACATGCCATACATCGTGGTGGTGATCGATGAGTTTGGCGACTTGATCATGACGGCAGGACGAGAAGTGGAGCTTCCAATTGCCCGTATCGCACAGTTGGCTCGTGCAGCAGGTATTCACATGATCATTGCTACACAGCGACCAACGACCAACATTATCACGGGTACCATCAAGGCCAACTTCCCTGCACGTATCGCATTCCGTGTGGCATCTATGATTGACTCCCGCACCATCCTTGATCGTCCAGGAGCCAATCAGTTGATCGGTCGTGGTGACATGCTCTTCCTGCAAGGCTCTGATCCTGTGCGTGTGCAGTGTGCTTTCATCGATACCCCGGAGGTTAGCGATATCTGCAACTTCATCGCGAAGCAGCAGGGTTATACCTCTCCGTTCTATCTGCCAGAGCCCGATCAGCCAGAGACTGACGGTCCGGCTGATGTGGATATGGAGCGCCTGGATCCTCTCTTTGAGGATGCTGCCCGTCTCATTGTGGTGCATCAGCAAGGCTCCACGTCACTGATTCAGCGAAAGTTTGCCATCGGTTACAACCGTGCCGGACGATTGATGGATCAGTTGGAACGTGCTGGCATCGTGGGAGCTGCCCAAGGCTCTAAGCCACGTGATGTGCTTATCTCTGATGAGATGTCTTTGGAAAATGTATTGGCACAACTAAAATAGAAGTGTAATGAAAAGATTATTAGGAATGATATGCCTGTTGCTCCCTCTGACGCTGTGGGCACAGGAAGACGCTTCTGTCATGCTGGAGCGCACTGCTGAGGCCATACGTTCCTCACAGGGAATTAAGGCCACTTTCACCATTCAGGTGGAGGATGTAGAGACAGAGGGAACCATCTATCTGAAAGGCTCCAAGTTCAAGTTGGAAACCGAAGATGTCACCACATGGTTCGATGGTAAGACCCAATGGACACTGGTGGAACCTACAGAAGAAGTGAATATCTCAGAGCCAACAGCCGAGGAACTGCAGAGCATCAATCCCTATGCATGGCTGTCGCTCTATAAAGAAGGTTATAACGTGAAATACGGTGGTGGTGCCAATGAAGGTGAACGCTCTATCATCATGACCACCTCCATCTCGCGCTTGGATATGCAGTGCATCGTGCTCACCATCAATGAACGTACCTTGGCACCCGTACGTCTGAGCATGGCGGGTAGGGGAGGCAGCGATGTAGCAGTGATTTTCATCAACTCCTATGATGACAAGCAGCACTATGCCGATGAGATGTTCACCTATCCAGCAGAGAAGTATCCCGATGTGGAGGTGGTGGATTTGAGATAATTATATAATTAAAAAATACAATGGAAACTGAAAAAGTAAGATTACTCATTATTGGTTCTGGACCAGCGGGCTATACCGCAGCTATCTATGCCGGACGTGCCAATCTGTCGCCTGTGCTCTATGCAGGTTTACAACCAGGTGGACAACTTACCACAACTACGATTGTTGAGAACTTTCCCGGACATCCACAGGGAATAGATGCCAACCAACTGATGGAGGATATGCGCCAACAGGCTGTTAACTTTGGGGCAGATATCCGCAATGGTGTAGCAACTAAGGCCGATCTTAGCAGTCGTCCTTTCAAGATAACCATCGATGATGAGAAACTGATAGAAGCCGATGCCTTGATCATCGCTACGGGAGCTGCTGCACGTTATCTGGGCCTCGAGGACGAAAAGAAATATGCCGGTATGGGTGTCAGTGCATGCGCCACATGTGATGGCTTCTTCTACCGTAAGAAAGTGGTAGCTGTCGTTGGTGGTGGCGATACCGCTTGCGAGGAAGCTACCTATTTGGCAAGCCTTGCTAAGAAAGTCTATCTCATCGTACGTAAACCCTTCCTGCGTGCTTCAAAGATCATGCAGGAGCGTGTAATGCAGAATGAGAAGATAGAGGTACTTTTCGAGCACAATGCCGAGGGCCTCTTTGGCGATAACGGCGTAGAGGGCGTACATCTCGTAAAGCGCTTGGGAGAGCCCGATGAGAGCCATTACGATCTTCCTATCGATGGTTTCTTCTTGGCCATTGGTCATAAGCCCAGTTCCGACATCTTCAAGGATTACTTAGAAGTAGATAAGGCTGGATATATTGTGACTGAAGGTGCCACTCCACGTACCAATATCCCTGGTGTCTTCGCAGCAGGTGATGTAGCTGATCCGCACTATCGTCAAGCTATCACAGCTGCCGCTAGTGGCTGTAAGGCTGCCATTGAAGCAGAGCGCTTTTTATTGAAGTAAAAGCGCTCTACTTCTTTTATTTTTATTTTTCGCTTTGTCAGCGGGGGCATTCATTTCTTTCGCTCGTGCGAAAGAAACGAACCAAAGAAAGCACGCCGACTGCACTTCCGCAGCTAAAAATCAGGGGCTTTTACCTAAGCGCCGCAAGACGTCCCCTTCGGGGTCTTTGCGGTGCGGCGCTTTTAACGGTAAAAACCCCTGATTTTCTTTACGCTGCTCCAGTGAGGTCGGAATCCTATTTGCAACATCGCTTCGCTCGTTGCTAGAAAAACAAGCATTTTATCTTTGATTATTTTCCCATTCTTGATGGTATTTATACCACTTTCCGCTGTGGGCACCCAAAGCACCAATTTGTCTAGGATGAACTAAAGGAAGTATATTGTAAATCTTACCATTAATGCTAGTTTGCGAAGAATTACCATATCCATACAAATCGACATATTCCTGAATGCTCTTATAATTAACTTCAGCTATTCGGTTCAGAAACTGGAGAATAGGAACGTCACCAAGAAGAATTAAAGTCTCTGCTTGAGATTCTTCCAATTCTGAAACAATTTCCTCACTACGAGCCAGGTCACAAAAGTTAGTTGGCCTTATTGGAATAGTGACTTCATTTAACCCATATAGCTTTGCTTTTGGTTCGTATTCTTTCTTTATGATCTTGAATTGGTTTGGATTCAATCTTGTCTCTGGCAACAAGTCACAAAGCCAGGCATCCTTACGTGTAAATCCTAATGGGGCAAGTATTCGATTGTCCAATACTCTCGCTGATGGACCATTCAAATGAATTCCTGCTGGTTCCAATGTTCCCATTTGTTCGGGGATATGGATTCTGCGAATTATGTCTGCAGCTTCATCTGGATTACCATCCCAAAAAATCCGAGGCTCACTTGAAACAGCAAGCGCTTGGCATACTATCTTATTACCCTTTTTCCATCTGGCATGTACGGCACTTGCATAAACTCCCAACACAAAGACCTTCTTGGGGCTTCTGTCTTGTTGAACTAAGGAACGAACAGTTTCTCCGAATGGGAAATAGTATTTCATACTTTATTTAGATTTAAATATTTACAAAATATGTTTTCAAAATTAGATAATAATGTCAAATTAAACAAATCTTGGAGATAAATAAAGTTAGGCAATGTTGAGTGAAGATTCCGACCTCACATCTGGAGCGTAAAGAAAATCGGGAAAGTTTTCCGTTAAAAAGCGCGGGCTGTTTGAGCAAGCAAAGCTTGCGAGTTTTCGCGCTTTAGGAAAACGTGAGTGATTTTTAGTGGAAGATGTGCAGTCGGCAGCGCTTCTTTTGATTCTTTTCTTCGAGCTGTAGCGAAGAAAAGAATAGAAAAAGAAAAACAGATTGATGAAGAGAAGCAAAAAAAAGCCGAATTGGATTATCCAATTCGGCTTATCTTTTTCAGCTTCTCCTCATCAATCAATTTAATCTTCCTACCATCAATGGCAATCAGATGCTCAGAAGCGAATTGGGAGAGTGTGCGAATAGCATTCGAAGTAGTCATGTTCGAGAGGTTGGCAAGGTCCTCACGGGAGAGGTAGATGCTCAGTGTAAAGCCATCCTCCTCCACACCATAGCTGTCTCTCAGCAGCAGAAGGGACTCTGCCAAGCGTCCGCGGATATGCTTCTGTGTGAGGTTCACCGTGCGTTGATCAGCCACATCCAATCCGTGCGAAAGACGTTCGATGATGAAGTAAGCCAACTGATTGTTTTGCTTCACCAGTGAGTCGAGGATGACGAGTGGAATCTGGCAAATCACAGAAGACTCCACGGTGGTAGCCGTACAGATGTAGTCCTCATGTGAGAAGTAGGCGTGATAGCCAAAGTACTCCACAGGTTTATACAGACGGATAATCTGGTTTCTTCCACCAACGCCCTCTTTGTAGATCTTAACCTTACCAGCCAGCAGACACATCATGTGCGTGGGAGTTTCACCTTCCACATAGATGTGCTCATTCTTCTTGTAGCTCTGTAGGGTGATGTTGGACGTCAATAGCTCACGCTGCTCCTCATTGAGGGGAGCCCATAAGTCTGCCAATAGAATTGGTATGTCCGCGTTAGTTGGAGAAATTCTAACCATCTTTCTACCTAAAATACCTAATAATCTTTTACCCTTTGTAGTTTTTTGACAGCACAAAAGTAGTAATAATTATTATAATTGTTCCATTTTTGCTGATTTTTTTGATTTAAACTGCCATTTTTATGTCGAAAACCGTATAAATTTGTATCTTTGCTACGATATAAAACTAAAAAATTATGGATAAATTCGTAATCACCATCAATCGCCAGTTTGGCTCTGGTGGACATGAAGTGGGCGACTTACGGGCCAAGCGTCTGGGAGTGAAGATCATCGATAAGGAAGTGGCACAAGCCATTGCCAAGAAATTCGAAATGACGCAGGAAGAGTTCGATAAGATAGATTACCGTAAACCCTCTTGGTGGGAAGAGTTCACCATGTTCTACAGTCCTTTCGCTACGATGGGAAGCCAGCGTACCACAGTCGATAAGGCCGTGACCTCCCGTCAGATGTACTTGGAACAGACGGAACTGCTGAAGAAGTTGGCCGAAGAAGAATCGTGCATCGTCATCGGTAGGTGCGCCTTCCACATCTTTAGGAATCACCCACACAGTGTGCGCGTCTTCGTACATGGCAGTGAGGAACGTCGCTTGAAACACGCAATGGAATATTTCAAGGTAGGCGAGGAAGAAGCTCGCAAGATGATGGAAGATACCGACAAGAAACGCTACGACTATATCAAGAAATACACGGGTACCAGTGGCTACGATGTGCGCAACTACGACTTCACCTTTAATGCCGATGAACTGAGCATTGAGGAGATGGCAGATATCATCTATGACCACCTTGCCCGTAAGGTAGATTTGAAAGCATAGAATTTGCCACCATTCATTATTGCATAATACAAAGGATTGCACTATCTTTGCACTCGCAAATTAAACAAATTATCCAAAAGTATGAAAAGAGACGATTTAATCTTTGAGATTATCGAGAAAGAACATCAGCGCCAACTGAAAGGCATTGAGCTGATTGCGTCTGAAAACTTCGTAAGTGACCAAGTGATGCAGGCCATGGGCTCTTGCCTCACCAATAAGTACGCCGAGGGTTATCCTGGCCATCGTTATTATGGCGGCTGTGAGGTCGTGGATATGAGTGAGAACATCGCCATCGACCGAATTAAGGAACTGTTTGGTGCCGAGTATGCCAATGTGCAGCCACACTCTGGTGCCCAGGCTAATGCTGCTGTACTGCTGGCTGTCTTGAAGCCAGGTGATAAGTTCATGGGACTGAATCTGGATCAGGGTGGACACCTTTCTCACGGCTCTCACGTGAATACTTCTGGTATCTTATATACCCCGCTGGCCTACAATCTGAATCCAGAGACCGGTCGTGTAGATTACGATCAGATGGAAGAGATCGCGCTGCGTGAGCGTCCAAAGCTCATCATCGGTGGTGGCTCTGCTTACTCTCGTGAGTGGGATTACGAGCGCATGCGCAAGATTGCTGATGAGGTAGGGGCCCTGCTGATGATCGACATGGCACATCCTGCTGGTCTCATCGCTGCTGGCTTGCTGAAGAACCCATTGAAGTACGCCCACATCGTGACCTCTACCACTCATAAGACCCTCCGCGGTCCTCGTGGCGGTATCATCCTGTTGGGTAAGAACTTCGAGAATCCTTGGGGCTTGGCCACCAAGAAAGGTGAGATCAAGAAGATGGGCGACCTTATCAATTCAGCCGTGTTCCCAGGACAGCAAGGTGGTCCGTTGGAGCATGTCATCGCTGCCAAGGCAGTGGCCTTCGGTGAGGCGCTGCAGCCAGAGTTCAAGGACTATCAGAAGCAGGTGAAGAAGAATGCAGCTGTATTGGCACAGGCCCTTATGGATCGTGGCTTCAAGATCGTGTCCGATGGTACCGACAACCACTCTATGCTGGTTGATCTCCGCACCAAGTATCCTGAGCTCACTGGTAAGGTAGCAGAGAAGGCATTGGTAGCTGCAGACATCACTGTGAATAAGAACATGGTGCCATACGACACCCGTTCTGCATTCCAGACCTCAGGTATCCGTTTAGGCACTCCTGCCATCACTACCCGTGGTGCTAAGGAAGACCTCATGCTGGAGATTGCTGAGATGATAGAAAAGGTCCTCAATGCTCCAGAAGACGAACAGGTAATTGCAGCCGTTCGTACGCATGTCAACGACCTGATGAAGAACTATCCTCTCTTCGCTTATTGATAAGCATGTCTCATCTGGCGTAAGCTCCTGCAAGACAATGCTATAAAAAAGAAAGTCCAGTACGGGATTCCGTGCTGGACTTCTTCTTTGTAGAGTCGCCTTATTCCTTGATTTTGAATGTATGAATCACAGGGTTGGCTTTCGTGGCGGGAGCCCAGGCATTGCCTGACTGACCGTTTGGATTGCCGTATTTGGCAAAGTTGGTCCAGGCATCTACCATCTCATCGGACAACCGGAAATCGGCTTCGGTGAATGGTCGCCAACTACGTCCCAAGGTGTGGAACACAAACCACAGCTCGCTGCTGTGGAAGGCGCCCTGAAGGCTCTCACGACCATCGGATGGCAACTTGCGATCGAATAGGTAGCAATAAGTGGGCTTGGTGGACAGGGAGTCGCGCACAGAAGCAAAGTTCAGGATGGGTTGGCTCAGGTCTGCCATATCATCGGACGTATAGCCCAACATGTATGGCACATCGGCCAAGGTGCCATCGTAGGTGGCCTGCTCGAAACTCTTGTCCATCACCACGCCATCGATGTGTGGAGACATGGCTATACCTGCTGTTCTGGGGATGCTGCTGTGGGCATCGTAGATAGCTTGAGCGCTGGCAGCACGCATCTCTGCAAGGGTATTGAAGCCCATGGTCTTCAGCATCTCATCGCCACCCTTATCAAGGTCGGCTTGTGTTCTGCCGCCTCCTGAAGGGATAAAGTCACCCAGACCTCCACCGCTCTGTACGATGGCCTTGGCTATCAGTCCCTTACTCATAGGAGAGACACAGAGGTTGCGGATGCTGGCACCACCGGCACTCTGTCCGAAGACGGTAATATTGTTGGGGTCGCCACCAAACTGGGCGATGTTGTCTTTAATCCAACGTAAGGCTGCAATCTGGTCGAGCAAGCCGTAGTTGCCTGACACATGATCGGGGTCTTCTGCCGACAGCTCGGAGTGGTTCAGAAAACCGAAGATGCCTAAGCGGTAGTTGATGGTGACCAGAATGACGTCACGCTGTGCCCAGGCATCTCCATCCATCTCCATCTCGAAGCCCCAACCACCGAAATAGGCGCCACCGTGTACCCACATGGCTACAGGCAGTTTCTTCTCAGGATGCCCGGGAGCATACTGTGGAGCCCATACGTTGAGGTAGAGGCAGTCTTCAGAGAAATGAGGGTCGTCACTACGGAAGTGGAACTCGGTGCCGTACTGGCCGTCTTGCGGATTGCGTATGCGCTGCATGGCTGCATCGCTGAAAGTATCGGCTACCTTTATTCCTTCCCATGGCACCACTGGCTGTGGACGCTTCCAACGCAAATCGCCTACTGGAGGAGCTGCGTATGGGACGCCTTTATACACCAGAACACCATCGACATCGGACTTCACGCCTTGAATCTGTCCACCTTCAATGTTAAGCACAGGATTCTCATCCGACGGGCTTCCTGTGGTGCAAGCAGTCAGAAAGGCAGTAAACAGGATGAGCAGTAAACTAGTTTTTCTCATAATTAGTATCATTAAATAAAAGGTAAAAAAGGCGGGTAATAATTACTCGCCTTTTAACTTTTAGTATCTCACTTTTAGATCAACTTTTTCCACCAAGCATCGAGGTATGCTAACTCGGCACGATCCTGATTGCTGTCAGAATTGATGACTTGCTGTGCGAAGCCCAAGAGGGTAGCCTTAATGGCTGCACGGTCGTTGCCCTGGAAGTCGTCCAACAAATCATTGGTATCGGCTACTATCTCATCAAGGGTGTAAGCACGGTTGATGCTGTCGCCTAAAATAACCTTAAGGTCATCGACATTCCCTTGGCTGGCCAACTTCTGGATAAAGTTGGAAATGAAGCTGCGCTCCTTGTCACTATAGGTTCCATCGCAGTGAGCGAAGAATAGACCTAACTTAACAATTAATTTAATAATTTTTGATATTGCATTGGTATTCATAAACTTATCCTCCTTAATTTTTATCTACCTGCATAAGAATTACCTGCCATGCCAATGACGCTGATGACGCTCTTGGCGATGTCGCCTAAGTCCAGACCTTTACCTCCACCAGCAATGGCGCCGAGGATGGTTCCAAGGTCGATACCACCTGCCTGTACGCCCGTTGAACGAGAGGCGCCAGCCTGAGTGATTTGTCCCAAAATGGCACCGAGGTCGATACCGCCAGCTGCTGCACCACTAGATGCACCACCGCCACCAAGTACCGAGCCGAGTACGGAACCGAGTACGCTGCCGCCACCACTTCTGGAGCCGCCACCACCAAGTACGGAACCAAGTACACTACCAAGATCTATACCTCCTCTGGAGGGCTGTGGCTGCTGTTTCTTCGTGGCACCGCCAACGATGTCACCAACAATACCACCGAGGTCGATACCACCGGTCTTTGCGCCTCCACCAGTTGCTCCTGAGACTGCACCGCCCAGGATGCTTCCCAAATCAATACCACCGCTCTGTGTGGCTGATTTCAAGATGTTTTCAAGTAAGCTTCCCATGATATTAAAATGAATAATAAAGTTATTTGGTTAATAATTTGGGTGCAAATTACTGAGATTATTTTTAATAACAAAATTTTTTATTCTTTTCTTCGCTACAGCTCGAAGAAAAGAACCAAAAGAAGCGCCGCCGGCTGCATTTTTTACGCTAAAAATCGCTCACGTTTTCCTAAAGCGCGAAAACTCGCAAGCTCCGCTTGCTCAAACAAC